>DBKH01000024.1:18169-30154 GCA_002297815.1 Bacteroidales bacterium UBA755
GCGTGGTATGACATTGAATATCTTTTCACTGTGGGATCGGGAGCATTCAATCCTCCGCCTAAGGTCCAGTCTGCGGTGATCCGTCTGACGCGCAATTCTCGTACTTCCCTCGGCTGCGATGAAAAGCTTTTCCGAACGGTTGTCAAGACCGCTTTCGGCCAGCGCCGTAAGACGCTCCGCAACTCGCTCAAGCCGTTGCTTCGACAAGCTCAGCAACCGTCCGCTGAACCTATTGGCTCGATTGCCGGCTCCGTTCCTCTGGTCACTGAACTTGTATCTCCGGTCACTGAGCCTGTCGAAGTGACCACTCCTCCACAAACTTCTCAGTTACTCCAATCCGATCCAATCTTCGATTTGCGTCCAGAACGCCTGAGTGTGGAAGATTTTGTCGCCCTAACATTGAAACTTCAACGTTAATTTTTCTCAAGATTCTTGGAAACCAAGAAAAATTTGTATCTTTGTAGTCCAAATAGCAACGAAAGGTTTGACAACCGTTCGGCCAAAACATCCGGAGAGGTGGGAGAGTGGCTGAATCCACAGGTTTGCTAAACCTGCATACGGGTAACCGTATCACGAGTTCGAATCTCGTTCTCTCCGCAATTCAAGGTCAGCGTTTCCCCGCCGACCTTGATTATTTTCCTACTTAATCACCTTTATTCATAGCGTTGACATTGCTTCGAGTTTGCTCCATTCGGTTTGCATAACGAAAAATCCTCCTTCCGGAGAGAATCCGAAAGGAGGAACTTTTGATGACTTGAATTTAGGGTCGAACTATTGGTTCTTCACACAGCGAACGGATGCTCCGATGCGGTAGCTTAGTTTAGAGCCGTTGAAAGTACCGTTATTCATCATCGGCATAAATCCATAGAATTGGAGATTCTTAACCCCGCTTGTAGCATCGTCCTTAGTATTGTAGGAGACACCCGCGTAAGATGATCCGCAGATGTAACCAGAGGTTACTCCCTTAGTGTAGGTTTTTAGGAATCCCATAATGGTTGCGGAAGTTCTGGTGTTGTCAATGATGCTGACAGCTCCCCACGCGTTGGCGTTGAACCCATCTGCGTTCAGCAGTTCTATAGAGGCGTTTTTCTTAGCCTTATCATAATAAGGGGCGTTCTCGTTTGTTTCAATAGGGCTTACCGCCTTGCCTACTAACGCTACAATCTCATTTATTGTAGGTATGTGCCATCCTTCTGGACAGATTCCCTGTGTCCCTTCGAGTGCCTTGGCTTGATTAACAGTTGTCAGGTCTCCGACATTGAGCCCTAGAGCTACTTCTGACTGGTAAAGGTAGCCGTTTGATTTTATGACATCCTCTGAAGTACTGAATTCAACCGCTGTGTGCGCACTGTTAATGACGATCGGATAGTAAACACCAGCTTTGACGTTCTTGAGATCGTTGGATGGAGTGAGCCCTTCTGGTACATAGCGCAGGTTCTCGGTCATCCAAACGCGTCCGTCCTTCATTTTGGCGATACCGTATTTCACCCCTGCATATTCAATGACACTTCCGCTCTGGCTGACAGCCACTTTTACCGTCCCTTCCGAGCCGATGGAGAAGACAAGTTCTCCGGCACGATCCACATCGTTGTTTGCAGGCACTTCAATTTTCACTGTCTGCTCGGAGTCAGAGCCCTTACCGCTAGAAGGGGTGACGGTGATCCAGTCGCAGCTGTTCTGAACCGTCCAGTCCTTGTTGGTTTTAAGTGTAATTTCTTTTTCAGCTGCCTTACTGTCGAATGTCAGAGCTTGTTCAGACACTGAAATGTTAGGCCTTCCGGTCTGATTTATCTTAAGCGTGGCAACGGTGGCGGAGCTAGTGATGTTGAGACTGCACTCCCTGTCTAGTCCATCGTTCTCTATCACTGTAATGTTGATGGTCTCGTCTCCCTGACCGCTTGTCTTGTTGATTGAAACCCAGTCTTTTGTGCCTGAGATTTCCCATGTTGTGTTAGACTCGATCAAGACACTTTGTGTGGTGGCACCACCATCAAAGGAAAGACTTTCAGGATTGATTTTGAGGTAAGGATCCTCATCTTTGGAACATGAGCTCAACAGCAATGCCGCTGATGCTAACAGATAGAAAAATCTTTTCATAAATAAATGATATTTAATTAATTAAAATTCGTAACCCAGTTTGATCTCTCCACCGTATCGATTCGCCCCAGAGCAATGGATGATGTCAAAGCCGTGGAGCATGGAACCTCGTGCTTCAGCAAACAGGCCGCGAGTCCTCCCGATGGAAAAATCGTACCTCAAAGAAAGCGTGGTACCAAGGCGGGCGGCATTCTCCCATTCGTTCCAAAGGTTGTACCATGATTCGGGGCGGAACGGAGCGGAACCATTGCCTGCCTCGCTGCTAGCAGAACCATAGTCCTCGCCCCGGAAGCCTTTGAGGAAGTCAATCCCGCATCCAAGTCTGAACTGCCCAAGCTGGAACAAAGCCGAAGCTGAAAGGCTAACAATCTCATCATCAGCGTTGAATGAATATGGATACACAGCGGATGACTGCTCAGTCCTTTTGGAGTACCCTGCTTTTGCATGAGCATAGTATAACCAAGACAATCTTCCGGATCCATAGAATGAATATTCAGGAGCAAGCTCAGCCCTTCTTCTCTCAAAAATCTGATTCTGACCGTAGGTGACAGGGGTCGTCACACCACCTGAGGAAATCTTGTCAATAACAAATTCATTGTTCCATTGCCTGAACCAATTATAACTAATTCGGAATATGCTCGTTCCGCTCGTGGAGCTGTGCCTAATGCCAAGACGGGCCTTGACGTTTCTTCTAGGGAATTTGAAGAAAGTGTAGGATTTTTCACCGACCTCTCCTTGCGAAGTAACCCATTCAACATCAGCGTAAATCGCCCCGTTAGAAAGGTTTTGCTCAACTTGCGCTGAGGCTCCGTAGGAATATTCCTTGACGGCAAATCTGTCAAGTCCTGATTCTGACAGATGGATTCCGCTGCCGTTCCACACTTGCTGAACACCGTACATCATTCCTTTGTCAAGGAAAGCATAGTAAGATTCTGCTGTGGCAGTGCCGATTTGTTCCGCTTGGATGGACTCGGAGTTTTTATTGAATATTCCTGCGGCTCCAACCGTCCAACGATCCAGCTTCAGTGTCGCGGATGGGGCAATGGTCATGTCAAGCCGATAGTTCGTGTGCCTTATGTCCTTGCGTTTGGCGTAGTTGTCAGATTCAAAGTCCATCTTGGCTCCGATTGTCCAACGATTGTCCAGTGGAACGGCAATGCCGCCTGAGAAAGAGTAGGTCTGAAGGGTTTTGTTTCCGGGCGTAAATTCAAGAATGTCAACTGGATAGTAGTCCGGCTTTATAAACATCGAGCCGTTCATGTCCTTCCCTTGCTCTTGATTGAAAGAGAAGGAACCAACCATTGAGAACTTACCCAGATCCACTCTGGTCTTGGCTTTTGCACCGGCCTGATAAAATGAGGATGCCTCGTAGGAAGGCTTGAAATCTCCGCTGGTAATCCCTCCGTAAATCTCCGCGAAGGATGCTTTGACTGCTTTCCCGCCTCTGATTCCGCTGAGATTCCGGCCATCGTTCCAGAAACTGTTGTCCTGAATCTTGTCGAAGGCTGTCTGAGCTGATGTGACGTGAGCGCTCAGCCCCAAAAGCACCGCAGTCAGAAACGTTGCTTTACTTGTGAAGACTCTGAGTTTCGCGTTCATAGAAATCGTTCGTTGAGTTGTTAGTGTCCTGAAGTACCTCGTAGCCGGCTAGTTCGGAAGCTTCTTTATCTGTTTTTCTGTACAAAGAATGACCTTTGAAGATGTTTGTCTGATAGACAAATCCGGCATCGACAGAAGGCATTAGCCTCTTGGAGTTTGAAGTGGAGCGCCCATCGAAGACTTCCACTCCATCGATGATCCATTCTGTCGGAACGGCAACCACATAGTCGTTGGTGCTGCCTGGAATCTGTATGATATTGTCGCTTCTGGATGAATCCCCACTTGGAGAGACGAATTTTTGAATGGTTGTTCCTTTTGCTCTGAAGACCACAATGACAGGAGACGAAATCGAGACTGCGTAAGCATTAGCGATTCCCGTCTTGATGACAAGCGAAAGGATGTGATCCTTGCGGATTTTGTCTCCGGGAGCAGGGTGGTAAGCAGTGTTAGGGAAGTTGTTCGGTCCGTTGTTGTAGCAGACGAAGTAGTCCGGATTGTTCAGATTCACCGAAAGAGGGACGTTGACAGTGTGGTCGATTGCTCCATTTATGCAGATGACAGCGTCTTCACCAGGACCCAAAGGGAAAGTCTTTCCATCACCTGCAATCTGCCACACGGCCTGGATGATAGGTACGAACGGTTTGAACACGGTGTTCCCGTCTCCGTCCTTAGATGTCCAAGGATTCACAGCGGTGGAATTGTAAGGCGAGACCGTACCGAAGCAGAGACTATCTAGATAGACGGTCTCATCAACATTGTTGTGCAGAATCACATACTTGTCGGCTTGGTACGTGCCCTCTTTTGGCGCCATGCTACAGCCTCCGACATAAATCTCCTTTATCACGATTGACCCGCCTTCCGAACGTTCGAGAGGTAGGGTAATCTCCGAATCCCCTGAAATCGAGACCTTGTCAGCAGTTCCGTTGAATATGCTGGTTCCTTTTCTGTCCGAAGCCGAGATTAGATATAGTCCGTCCGGGAGGCTAATTGTAGCCGTTCCTCCATCATCGGTCAGCGCGGTGGAAGAACTTCCGTTCAGGATGTTCTGGACTGAGATTTTAACTCCGGCCCTAGCCAGATCTTCAAAGCCTTCAGGCCAGACCGGTTTGACTGTCACTGAGTTGACATCGGAATATGCCTGTGGAATGTCCATGCAGGCCGCGCAGGCCAAAGCTATCAATGAATATTTCAGAAAATGTCCAAGTCTCATCATTTTAGAATTTAAGTCTGCATGTGAGTCCGTAGTAGAATGCCGGAGTGAAGATTGCGCTCACTCCAGTGGCGTAACTCGTGACATAACGCCTTGAGTTAGTGAAGTTGTTAGCGAAGAACGAGAGCGACACTTGGTCTCCGATCTCTTTTGTGATGCTGAGATTTGCGGAGAGGTAAGGATCGTAGCCGTCCTTTGCGAAAGTGTAGATGTTGCCTGAGCGGATGACAAGGCGTGCGAGATCCGGGTTTGAAGCGCAGTCCTCTGTCCAGTCATGTACATTCCCTTCCAGATCCATGTACTTAATCGGGTAAATCGCTGTGTAGGATTTTCCATCGTAGATGTCACCTCCGGTAGGGGTATTAGAATCAGCTCCAACTGTGAAGGCGTAGGTCTTGCCATCATATTCAGAGAGATTCTGTGAGTGTCTCATTAGCGCGGCTTCCAGTCTTACCGTCACTATAAGGCGGGCTTGTGGAATGTGGGTTATGGCGGTCAAGTTCGCATCAATGTTGTCTGTGACCTTGCCGTTGATCACGGAATTGCCTCCAGCGTAGATTCCTACGTACTGGTAAGATCTGTTGGCCAGTGACGTGTGCTGCCATCCGTTGTTGTAGTAATAGTATGGAGTGTCGTCCACAAATCGGCTGTGACTGTAGGATGCGTCTATTCTGAAAGATGTCCGGATAGGTCTGATTTCCGGGAAGTCAGCTGTCAATTCGATTCCGGAGCGCCTGATGGACTTTCCGTTTCCCTGCACGCTGGAGTTTACGAACGTGCGGTCGTTGGCTTTCGTGTCCAAGTCGGTCCAAGTTGCACCGTTATCCCCACTGATGGAGATGATTCCAGTTTGTTGGTTGACCTTGAAGCTAGGGTTGTCCGGCATGGTGAAGCCCGAAGGAAGTGCGCTAAGACGGTTGTTTACAGGAGTATAGCTGTTTAGCATTGCATAAGGGTTCCTCGTGATGTTGAGGAATCCCACGAGCGAGAGACGCACTCCGCCATATTCAGCATCAATTCCCACCTCCGAATTGGAGTTGCTCTGCCATTTCAGGTCGGGGTTGTATTTTATTGAATATGGTACCGTGTGATAGACGTACACTGCCTGTCCGGAACTCCCGTAGGAGGCTCCGAAGACCTGGATGTCCCGGTACTCCTGCTTAGGGTAAAGGATGAAGAACGAAGGCAGTTTTTGAGTGATTCCCCATCCGCCTCTGATGGCTAAGTGCTTGCTGATTGCCCATTTGGCGTTGAGTCTTGGGGAAAGTGTCTGTAGATTGTCGTAGAAGGAATCCTTGATGAAAACGTCCTCAAATCTAAGTCCCGCACTGAGATTTAGAGTTGTCTTTCCTACCGGGACTGTGAGATTGTCCTCTAGATAGCATGCAGCATTGTGCATGTACGGATAGTCTTTGTAAGGCCTTGGACGATAGCCGTTTGCTGCTAGAGACGGATCTTCGTAGTACTCTCCTTCTCCGATGTTTCCGTCAGCTTTCCAAGTCGCTCCTGCTTTCAGTACGCTCTTCACCTTGCCCCAATGCTTCAACCAGTCGTAGTGCAGGCCGAGAGAGTAGTCAAGCTCTCTGGAATCTTCAACCAAGTCTGAGTAGTAGGTGAGAGGCAGGGCATCCGCGATGCTGTAGCCTTCTTCCTCAAAGTGCACGGACGGTTGCGATGAACCGAAAGAATTGTACTCGTGCGCTTTCGAAAGCTTGTCATGATAGTAGGCTGATCCTTCAAACCTTATGTTCGTCACCCAGCTCTTGTTCAGCAGCCAGACCATCTTGAAATGCGGAGTGAGGACATAGTCCCTGACTTTTGAATATTCATCAGAGAACAGATCGGGGTCGTTCTTGCTGTTCATTCCGCCAAGGTTTCCGGAGATTCCGGCCTCAAGGCGAAGTTTTTTAGCGATGGTGTTGCTATAGTCGAGCGTGAATCCTCTTCTGGTGTAGGAGGTGTAAGGGGAGGAGAGCTTCTTTGTCGCCTTTGCCCATTCCATGCTGACATTCAGAACTCCCTTCCTATCTCCAAGGTCAAATCCCTTGGATGCGCTAGTCTCGTAGGTCCTCGGATTGACTGAAAATGTGACGTTTACCGGAGTCTTACCTTTCTTTGTTATCACGCGTATCATTCCGCTGTTGAGGTCTCCATATTCAGCGGAAGGAACTCCTGTGATAACTTCCACTGATTCGATGTTGTCCACCGAAATGCTTCTCGTTCCAGTCCCCTCCATCTTTCCGAAGCTAGCATTGTCCCCGATTCGCACTCCATCAACTTCTATGGCAGTTCCAAAGGCCGCATTGCCAGCGGTTGTTCCGCCACTGCGCAGAGACAGAACATTGTTGGCAGTCAGGTCGGGATTGATCGTCTTCCCTCCAGGAAGCAGCGCTGAAATGTCTGCCATGTTGGACATCTGTAGATGATCCAGCGCACTTCGCCCGATTTTCTGTGTCGTGTTGATGTTGTCTTTTGCCTTTTCCGCTGTCACCACCACCCCATCCAGAGCCAATGAACTGACTGTCAGCTTTATCTCAAGCCCAGTCAAGTCCCTTTTCACGGAAATCTTTCTGTTAACGTCCACATAGCCCAGACATGAGACGTTCATGTCATAGTCTCCCTGTTGCACTCCGTCAAGGCTAAACTTCCCATCAATGTCAGTTACTGCCCAAAGATAGTTGCCGTCAAGCCTAATGACCGCTCCGACCACGGCCTCTCCGCTTTTGGAATCCACCACTTTACCGTTCATCTTGAGCGGCCCGGCTCCCAAAGCAGAGACTGCTGACACCAGTAGTGCAACCAAAGTTGTTATGAGATAAGATGCTTTCATCTTGGAATATGTTGATTCGTTAAGTCCCGAAATACACTAATTCGACAAACTTACAAAAAATCCATGAATATTACTCATAAGAATTGCTTGACTTTCACCCGATTTTCATCTGATCCGCCCAGAAATAACTGCCCATTCTTCTTTTGGGCCGCAAAATGATGTCGCATTGGATGGAGTGACGAAAAGGTTTGCTATCTTTGTCGGGCAACAAATCAACATGACAACATAAACATAATGACACCATGATGACCTCAGTTAAGGAAAGAAGATTCAATCTGGCGTTCAACATATTCTTGGTTACAGGAATGCTGTTGGCTGTCACAGCCACTACCATATTCAAAGTTCAGCAGCCGGGAGTGAGAACCTTTATGCTCCTTTTGGCGGCATTTGGTTCCGTGATGGGGGTTGTGAACACTGTGATGTCAGCCAATGGGAACATTCTGACTTTTCTTTTCGGCTTCATTGATGTGCTTATTGGCACAATCGTTTATTTCGACAATGGCATCATGGGCAATTTTGCCCTTCACGCTTTCTATTTTCTGCCAATGCAGTTCATCGGATTCTGGCAATGGAGCAAGAGAGGGGCTAAGGTTCACTCTGGGGACGATGGTTCGCATCTGAAAGCCAGACGGCTTACGGGAAGGCAGTGGGCTTGGCTTGCGGCTGGAATAGTCGCAGGTATAGTGGCTCTTTATCTTATATTATTATATGTAGATGTGGCAAAGCTGTCCGCTGGCAAGATTGAAAGTATAGACAAACCAAAGATCCTTCTCGATGCTGTTGTGATGATTCTGAACATTGCAGGGCAGGTGCTGATGAGTCTCGCGTTTATGGAGCAGTGGTACATCTGGATCTTGGTCAACATTTCCTCAATCTCGCTCTGGAGCGTAGCTGTCATGAACGGGGCTGGCTCTGGGAATGCCGCTGTCATGCTCATTAAGTACATCTTCTATCTGCTGAACTCCCTCAATGGTTTAAGGATTTGGCTGAGTCTCAGCCGTGACGCTTCAAAGTGACAGCGGAAGAACTGCAAAACGGTGACATCGAAGGCAAATTTGCATAATTGACTATTTTTTGCTTACTTTGTGCCGCTATATGTTTCCCTTTTGTGTCGGGAACGTTGTAGCCCCCTTATTTGTAAGAATATACTAATTTTAATTATTCAATTATGACTGAAGAAGAAATTGTAAAGCAGGTCAAAGCGATTATCGTTGACAAGCTGGGCGTTGAGGAGTCAGAAGTGACTGAAAGCGCTAACTTCACAAATGATCTCGGAGCTGATTCACTTGACACAGTTGAGCTTCTCATGGAGTTTGAGAGAGTGTTTGGAATCAAGATTCCTGATGAGGAGACAAGCACAATCGCAACCGTTAAGGATGCAATCGACAAAGTTAAAGAGAAGCTCGCCAGCAAGGAAGAAGCATAATCCTTTGACTAAAAAAATTAAGCCTCGGATTTCAGTCCGAGGCTTTATTATTGTTGTCTGTTATTTTTCAGGATATCCTTTCGGAACAGCGAACGTCACTTTCAGTTTTGGCTTCTTGCCTTCCGCTTTAGGCCCACGAAGCACCGCATTATAGTAACGGTCCTTGTCCAATTCTGTGTCTGAAGTGGTTGTCGTGGCTGACGAGGAGGCGTACTGGGCCATGGTCGCGTAGTTGTAGTAGTTGTTATAGTAGCTACCGTAGCTGCCATAACCATAGCCGTAGCTGCCATAGCCGTAACCACCGTAAAGTTGGTTGTAGTAAGAGGCATAAGCTATCTGCTGATAGTAATTGGCCATCTCCTCTGCCTCCGCGTTATATGTGGTAGTTGTCTCGTACCACATCACTAAGAACCAGATGTCGTAATCTGACAGCTTGCTGTCGTCAGCGTCTTTTCTGATGATTTGCTGCACATGATGCGTGATGTCCGGAGCGTAATTGCACAGAGAACGGTTGATGTCTCCCTGATTCTCGTCCGAAGCACTGGCATCGGTCAACCCTGCAAATGTCACAGTCGTGTCCGTGCTGATTTTGATGGTCGGACTAAGAACCTTAGGATAACGGAACATTGTCGTGTAATCGTCCGGGAAATCAAATGGCAATTCAATTGTGGCCTTTGAGATGAGCGCGGTAGCAGGATTTCCACCTTTGCGAACAATCTCTTCATTTACAAGACGTTGGATTTCGTAAGCCGGAACGACAGGTTTTACTCCGCTTCCACCTTCGATGTAAATCTTATCATCCGCCTTCCCGATGAGATGATCCGACTCGTGCCTGTCAACGTTGAACACGTACTGCGAAGGCAGCGCGCTTGCATTTATCAGAGAATCGAGATCCTGCATCTCCACAGGACTGAAATAGAACATCAAACTAGAATCCCTCCTTTCTCCGTTGAACTCTCCGTTGAAGTAAAGAATAGCGTAGTTATCCGTCCTGTTGATGTAATATGATCCCGATGAACTCTGAACTCTCTCCAAGATGTCGAACTTGTACATGTCGAAGCGCCCACCTATCCCAGCTGGCTCATCGGTGCAGAGGTATATTCCCGGAAATTTCTTTGTGTAGGTTGCTAGGTCCTTAAGGTCATCTTGGGTGATGTTAAGGTACTGCCTGCCGAAGTCCTCTGTGAACTCGAATGTCAGCGAGTCTTGCCCATTGACCACCGGCACGCCTTTAGTGATTCTCTTTGTGCCGTGCTTGACTTCAGCTCTGGAGAAGTAATCCTTGGAACCGAGTGACTCGGTGAGAGCATAGACATTGACGTTTTGAAGAATGTTCTGCTGGCTCTCGTCCGCCACAGATGTGGAGTCAGGACCGGCTTTAAATTTAAATCTTTTGAACACCGGATCTTTACCGAAATCTACAGAGTCCAGAACTGGCACGAGAGTCACAACGCTTCCCCGGCTGAACAGCCCGAAACGCTCGTCCCTGATCGAACCGATGGTTATTCTTCTTGATGAATATGCAGTAAGACTGTCAATTGATTTCATCCAAATCTCGTCCAAGTCGAACTCGGCTGTGTGGAAGTCATATTTCTGGTCGGTGGGAATTAAGTCTCCGCCGAGCTTTTGATCCACTCCGATGCATGACACCAAAGCGACTGTCAGAGCAATGATTGCTGGAAGTTTTCTCATTTACTGTAACTGTTGATAAAATCCATCGTATTCCTCGATGTAATGCCCGTTGGCCATCGCTTCTTCGTTGAAAGGAAGATTAGGGATGTTCTCCTGTTGACAGAACTTGACCAACTCTGGATCAACGTTTTTGTCTCCGAAGATTATCCCATCGGAATACAAAGCGGCGGTTTTCGCAAGATTTATGCCAGTAGGATTCTCAAGCAAGGAGACATCCGCTGGCTTGATTCCACCGAATATGATATTGTCTTTGAAAGAAGGGGAGAAAGCCTCTTTGTCGATCTCTCCGTAGAGGGAGGTCACGATTTTGCTTCCGCTGAAGATCGGGTCTCCGTTGTAGGCTTTCTTGAGGTAGAGCGGAATCAGATTCGAAATCCAACCTTGGCAGTGGATCACGTCTGGAGCCCAACGAAGTTTCTTTACGGTCTCTAGGACACCTCTAGCAAAGAATATGGCCCTCTGTCCATTGTCTTCAAAGAACTTTCCATCTGCATCGAATGAAATCTGCTTACGACGGAAATAGTCTTCATTGTCAATAAAATAGACCTGAATCCTAGCTGCTGAGATGGAGGCTACCTTGATCACGAGCGGCCTGTCCACATCACCAATGATGATGTTCATTCCAGAGAGTCGGATGACCTCGTGGAGTTGGTTCTTACGTTCGTTTATGCACCCATAGCGAGGCATGAAAGCCCTGATTTCCTTTTTGCGTTCTTGGATACCTTGTGGTAGGCAACGTCCGACCTTCGAGATTGGTGTCTCTGGAAGGAATGGCATCATCTCGGAATTGACGAATAATACTCTGTTTACGGGTTTTCCCATATTAAAAATCTTGTCTTACAAAGGTAATAATTTTTTTTCATATTTCGATATTTCACTATCTTCTCATCTTTGACACTTCTGCATTTAAAAATAGTGCCCTAAGACCACTGTGGCAGCGATTTTGGGGCTATATGATTTTCTATGTATGTAATGTAATGGTGTCTACATTATGGCTCACCTCCCTTTGACGCAGTCGTCATTTGTTCTTCTCATTATCTTTTTCGAGCCCCTGTTTTGTGGCGGCTATTATGCTCCTCATTGCCTTCTTCGTCACGATCTGTGTGTCGGTCCTGAAGCCGGCTGAGCCGT
>DBKH01000024.1:30245-31136 GCA_002297815.1 Bacteroidales bacterium UBA755
TCCGCGGTTGACCTTTTTCGCGAGATATTTATAGAGGATCAGTGCGAGGAAGCAGGTGAGGAAGTGCGCCATGATGCGGTCGTCCCTCTGTAGGAACACAGGTCTGGCCTCGAAGTCAGTCTTTGTGATGCGAAAGCAGTCCTCTATTATCCAGCGTCCTCCGTTTGTCCTGATGATTACGGGAGCGTCATCCTCCATGTCTGTGCATATTCCGTAGAAGCCATCGAAGCGGGACTCCTGGTCTATCATCTCTTGGTTGAGGGAGTAGCTGTTGTATTGCGCGAGCTCGCCATCAGCAGTGCAGCTCTCGCTCTTTATGAAGCGTTTGGGGTCGTTCTGGCTCTTGCCATGTTTGCCCGCTGTGCCACGCTTGATGATGTTTTCCGCCCTTGCGACCTGCTTCTCCCGGACGTACCGCAGGTATTCCCGGTACTTAAACGAGAAGGTCACGATGAGTCTCTGCTCCAACTCATGGCCTTTCTTCCCGACCTTTATCCAACGCTCGCGGCAGAAGAGGATGTCAGCATATTCCTTGGAATCGAGCTCCGCGAGGTCATATTCTTCATCAGACAACTTCGGATTGTCAGTGCCATCGAACAGCACAGCGCGCCATCCCTTCGTCTCCGTGGCCCAGTCCTGCAGGTGTCTCTCCAGCTTCTTGAGTGACTGGACGGTGATGAAGCCCCGCTCCCCGACATGATCGTTCTTCCTGTTCTCATAAGACGCGAGGCCTCCATCGGTGCATACGACAACCTTCGACAGGCCGAACTTGTCCTTGAGCTTGTCTTCCAATGGTTTAAGCGTTGTTGTCTCTGCGGTGTTGCCGGGGTTGATGCAGAACGCGAGTGGAATGCCGTCCATGTCCACAAACAGGCCCATCTGAACGATCGG
>DBKH01000024.1:31233-31447 GCA_002297815.1 Bacteroidales bacterium UBA755
GGCCAAGTTTGAGGCTGTTCTTATATACAGCGGCCTGGATGTCATCGCTCTCCTCCGCTAGCAGCGACAGGGCTCTATATACTTGGTGGATGTCCGCCTTCGGTTGCTCTATGAAACGCTTGGCATCCTCAAGCGATGACAGCTTCGACCCCGGATAGAGGATCCTCGTGTAGAGCAGCATGGACAGGATGCCGTTCAGATCGTATTTGTTCCT
>DBKH01000024.1:31544-36892 GCA_002297815.1 Bacteroidales bacterium UBA755
GCTCGTCTTTCTTTATGAGCACTGATGGTCTGCACTCTACCATTATGGATTTCTGGGCATCCTTTTCAGCCATAGTGAGCTCGGCTACATACTTTTTCGCCTCTCCGACTGGATCTTCTGTCCCGAAGCGGGCTTCCAGTTGCTTGATATCGCCCAGGCGCTCGACATATTTAGTAGCGTTCTTGCCGTCTTCTCGCCGGAAAGACTTCTGAACATAGTACAGCGTTGTGTTCTTAGATGGGATGGTGCGTAAGATCATACTAATAACATTAAATAACATTACAAAGATAAAAATATTATTTGACAAAAAAAAAGAGGCTGGAGGCCTCTCTGGTGAAAATATTGAAAAAATTAGGTGTTAAACTTCCGAATCTTGTCTTACAAAGGTAATAATTTTTTTTCATATTTCGATATTTCACTATCTTTGAGTCCAATTTGGAGCATTGTGCGAAAATGACGTCAGGTGAAAATAAATTGATACGTAGAAGACTCATCGGAGCTTGGCTTTCAACGGTAGTAAGCATTAGTCTTGTGCTACTTCTTGTCGGAGTGGCCGGCCTTCTGGTGGTCAATGCGAGGAGCGTCTCTGACTATTTCAAGGAGAACATGCAGGTCTCCGTGCTAATGAAGCAGGAAGTCAGTGATGACGAGGCTATTGAATATGTCTCCGAACTGGACGCAATGCCTTTTATTAAAAGCAGCAAGTTCATTTCTCGTGAACAGGGGACTAAGGAGATGGCGGAACTCTTGGGGGAGGACTTTCTCAATGTCTTTGAGACTGCTCCCATCCCTGTTTCTGTGGATGTTACACTTAGAGCAGACTATGTGTCATCTGACAGCCTTGAGGTCGTTAAACGTGCCATTATGGAATCCCCTTTGGTTGATGAAGTGGTCTATCAGCAGTCTCTAGTGGACAAACTTAACACTAATTTGGGGAAGATCTCTGCTGTTCTGGGAGTCTTTATATTCCTGCTGCTTTTCATTTCTTTCGTACTTATTAACAACACTGTGCGGCTGAATGTCTTTTCGCGAAGATTTACGATTCACACTATGCGGCTTGTCGGTGCTACTAAATCTTTTATCAGAGCCCCGTTCCTCGTTCAGGCTGTGTTCCAAGGCCTGTTTTCCGCTCTTCTTGCTACCGTAATGCTTGTCGGGATTCTCTTTTTCGTGAGAAGCGAGTTTGCACAACTTTTTGAAGTATTTCGTTTGGACCTGCTTTTGGCTGTGATTGGAGTGGTAATTCTGTCGGGAATTGTAATCTGTACGCTTAGTACAGCCCTTGTCGTTGGGCGCCTAGTCTCACTGTCAAAGGATGAATTATATTGCTAACAATTTAATAATAAGGAATATGTCGGATAACACCAAAATGTCGATCACTGGAAAAGGCTTGCGATTGCTCTTGATGGGTCTGCTCGTGATGGTCGCTGGTTTTGTGCTCATGATTGGAGGTGGCACCACAAATCATGAGGAATTTAATTGGGCGATGTTTGATTTCCGCAGACTTGTGGCTGCGCCTTTAGTTATTATCTGTGGAATTGTCATTGAAGTGGTTGCGATAATGTGCCGTCCGAAGAATGACGCAAATAAAGAATAAGCTATGGATTGGTTGCAAGCATTTCTTTTGGGGATAGTACAAGGACTGACTGAATTTCTTCCTGTAAGTTCGAGTGGTCATCTCATGATTGTGAGAGATCTGTTGGGCGTTGACGGAGACGGTTTTTTGGATTTTACCGTGACGGTGCATCTTGCCACTGTTTTGAGTACGATCATCGTGTTCTGGAAACCTATTTGCCGCCTTATCGCTGGTCTGTTCAAGTTTAAATACAATGAAGAGACGGACTATGTTTTCAAAATCATAGTGTCAATGATTCCGGTTGCTATCGTTGGGCTACTTTTCAAGGATCAGGTTGAGTCTTTGTTCTCAGACAATTTGTTCACGGTGGCTATCTGTCTGATCATCACAGCTATTCTTCTCTACCTGTCTGACGTCTCCGGACGTGTCAGTGTCCGCAAAAAAGAAGATGCTCCTGCTTCTTCAACCCGCAATGGAATTTCCTACTGGCAGGCACTTGTGGTGGGATTCGGTCAGGCACTGGCTGTTGCTCCGGGTCTTTCCCGTTCTGGTACCACCATCGCTACTGGACTCTTGTGTGGAGTCAAGCGCGATGTCATGGCACAGTTCTCGTTCTTGATGGTCCTTGTTCCTATTATTGGGGAACAGTTCCTTGATCTTGTAAAGAGCATAGGTGGTGAAGCCGTTTTGGGCGGAGGTCTCAGCCCTGTCTGTCTTGTCGTTGGCTTTTTAGCAGCTTTCGTATCAGGTCTTTTTGCCTGCAAAGTCATGATTGCCATTGTCAAGAAGGCAAAGCTGACATGGTTCGCTATCTACTGCCTTGCCGTCTCAATGCTGCTTCTGATTTTTGCGTAAGCATATTCATTCTCAATGGCAGACAGAACCCTTTCGTACTTTGTCTCTGACGTCCATCTAGGACTTGACGTGAATGATCCCCTTGACAGAGAGGCTCGTTTTGTCAGTTTCTTAAGGTCCATCCCGAAAGAGAGGACTAAGACATTGTACCTCCTTGGAGACATTTGGGATTTTTGGTACGAGTACCATGACGTTGTGCCTAAAGGGTATGTAAGGGTGTTTTCTGCTTTGCTTGACTTGATTGATGCAGGTGTCGAAGTGTGCTTCTTTCAAGGTAATCATGACATCTGGTGCTTTCACTACTTTGAAGAATTGGGCATCCATATTCTTCAACAGCCTTATGTCGTCGAAATAGGTGGCAAGACGTTTTGCTTAGGGCATGGGGACGGATTAGGACCGGGGCACAATTGGTACAAGCTGATGCGTTGGGGCTTCCGTAACAAATTTTTCCAAAGTCTTTTCAGCTTGTTACACCCCTATATTGCCTTCCGCTTCGGTAAAGGCTGGTCAAAGAAGAGTAGGGTGGCGAAGAGCAATGAATATGTCTTCAAAGGTACCGATGAGCCGTTGTACAAGTTTGCAGTGGAGTTCTCGGCCAAGCGTCATGTGGACTTTTTTATTTTCGGACATTTCCACGTGAGCGAAGATCTTGAACTTCCAACTGGAGCTAGACTTCTCATCCTAAAGGACTGGATGGAGCCTCATTCGTCGAACTTTATCTCTTTCGACACGATGTTGGGATGCTTGGGCATCTCCCAGAATATTGAATAGTAAAGGGCATCAAATTCGCCTCTCTGCCATTTTTCGACAAGATATTCAGTCATCTTGTCTTCTCCTTTGGGATCATAATGGCTCTTGAGATTTTGCCCGAAGACCTTGGCTATTCCCTGCCAAAAACCAGCGGAGATTCCGCTTTTATAACTTTTTATAACATTGTAGGGGGATTTACCTATCTCTCTGTCCACCAGTTTGATTAGTAACTTTCCCTGAGAGATTGTCATGCCCCTGAGTGGCTGTTCGTAGGCATCCAGAAGCTCCTCTTGAAGACGATTGATGTACTTCTCTTTCTTGCGCCTACGCAGGCTGTTTTCGGCGATGTGTTTATCGACCTGCCGCTCCATGTCGCTGGCTAGAAGAGCATAGGGATAGACCTTGTTGAAATTATAGACCAACCTATAGTACTTTTTTAGGTCTCTTTTGCTGCCTCTGAACCCCCTTGGGAAGATCCATGCTGGGTCGATGCTGTCGTAGTAGGACGTGTCTCCATGCTCGACGCGGTAGCCCATGTAGCCAGATCTCCGGCCCCCATCGGGTTGAGGAGGAACATCCGGAGTCTGCCCAACGGTGATAGTAGTCATCGCTAGGATTCCTGCGAGAAGGCAGGTCGCGTATTTCGTCAAACGTGTCATTTGTTTTGGCAATGCAAAGGTAAGACTTTTCTGAAAAAACTATGCCATCTTCATATTCGCGGATAAATAGGATTCGCGCGTGTCGAAATTGGTTGCAAAATATTTTAAAGCCTTTGCCTAATTGCTTGAAAATGATGAATTTCTTTTGATAAATTTTCGGTCGAAAAAGTTGAAATATTTTTCAAAATATGTTTGAAATCCATAAATTTTTACTAAAT
This sequence comes from Bacteroidales bacterium UBA755, assembly GCA_002297815.1. Taxonomy (GTDB): domain Bacteria; phylum Bacteroidota; class Bacteroidia; order Bacteroidales; family UBA932; genus Cryptobacteroides. The sequence continues at coordinate 35,603 of DBKH01000024.1, forward strand.
TTGCAGTCCCAAATTCTAGGGTGTAGTGGCTTAAAATGCTGATATTCAATAGATTTTGGAGAATTTGGAAATTATTAAAGTAGTACAGCAATGTTACAACCAAAGAAAACTAAGTTCAGAAGAGAACAAAAGAACGTGATGAAGGGTATGGCCCAGAGAGGCAACCAGCTCGCGTTTGGTTCCTTCGGTCTCAAGACCCTCGAGAACTGCTGGATCACAGCGCAGCAGATTGAGTCCGCGCGTCAGGCTATTTCACGTTGTATGAACCGTGAGGGACAGATCTGGATCAGGATTTTCCCGGTCAAGCCTTTCACCAAGAAGCCTCTTGACACCCGTATGGGTAAAGGTAAGGGTGATCCTCAGGGATTCGTAGCTCCTGTTACACCGGGACGTATCATCTTCGAGGCTGATGGTGTTTCGCTTGCAATCGCTAAAGAAGCGATGCGTCTTGCCGCCCACAAGCTTCCTATCGCGACCAAGTTCGTGGTCCGCAGGGATTATGTTGAATAATTAATGGAGAAGGAATAATGAAAACATCTGAAGTTCGCGAGATGTCCATTGCAGATCTGCAGGACCGCATCCAGGTTGAAAAGAATAGGCTTGACACGATGAAGCTCAACCACGCCATCTCTCCATTGGAGAACACATCGGAATTCAAGAAAGTCAGAAAGGATATCGCTCGTATGCTCACTATCCTCGCTGAGAAAGAAAATGAACAGAAATAATCATTAGTCTTATGGAAAGAAATCTTCGTAAGGAAAGAATCGGCGTAGTGGTCAGCAATAAGATGGACAAGACCATCATCGTTGCGGTTGAGACCAAGAAGGAGCATCCTCTCTACGGTAAGTTTATCAAGCAGACCACCAAGTTCGTCGCTCAGGATGACAAGAACGAGTGCAGCGAGGGAGACACCGTGCGCATTATGGAAACCCGTCCTCTCAGCAAGACCAAGAGGTGGAGATTAGTTGAAATCGTAGAAAAAGTTAAGTAATATGATACAGCAGGAAACACGTTTACAGGTTGCCGACAACAGCGGTGCAAAGGAAGTCCTCTGCATCCGTGTGCTTGGCGGAACGCATCATAGATATGCGACAGTGGGCGACCAGATCGTTGTAGCGATCAAGAGCGCTCTCCCTGGCGGTGACGCTAAGAAGGGTTCGGTCTCCAAGGCTGTCGTTGTTCGTACAAAGAAAGAAATCCGCAGACCGGACGGATCATACATCCGTTTTGACGACAACGCTTGCGTTCTTTTGAACAATGCGGGCGAGCTTCGCGGAACACGTATCTTCG
>DBKH01000009.1 GCA_002297815.1 Bacteroidales bacterium UBA755
CACCCTGGCCTCAAACGAAGCGGACTCATCACTTCCGAACAACCTATCATATTCATCAGCCTTGGTTTGTGAATATACCTCCGCAGACGGAGCCGAGATATTCATAAGTCGCTCGACGGCTTTTTCATCGTCATCGACTGCCGCTGCTTCAGCATAGTACATCCGCAACAAGCGTTCCTCCTCTAACGTTGTATCGGCATCCAAATAACGCTCGATCAATGCTTTTCTATATTCCTTATCCTCTATGTTCATCATTCAGATCATTTTCTTAAGTTCCTCCAGCATCCGTCTGCGAGCTGCGGAGATGTTGGTTTTGACGCTGTTTTTCGGCTTTCCCGTTCGAACTGCGATTTCGTCCAGCGAAAGTTCCTCCTCATTGCGAAGGATCACGCATTCACGTTGGCTTTCAGTCAGATGTCTCAGCAGTACACGTCTCAAAACCGCATCGTCACTCCTGTCTGTCTCCTCCGATGCCGGTGAGCCGCCGGGATAATCCCTATCCCCTATCGGCTGAGTCCTAAGCCTTTGCCACCGATAATGGTCCACGCAGATGTTCTTTGCGATCCGCACCGCCAAAGCCTCTACATTTCTCGGCTCCGTTCCCCTGCTGACGAATCCCCACAAAGCCACAAGCGCCTCCTGGACAATATCCTCCGCATCCTCGGATGCGTCCGCCACCCGGAGGTACTTCCGCACCACCGCCAGCAACTTCGGCCTCACCATTTCGGAGATATGTTCAAAATCGTCCATTCTCTACCGGATTATCAACGGGGCATTTCCCTGCGCCTACTTATCAGTCGCAGAAAACCTCCGAAAGTAAAAATTATTTTCGGTAATCCGATTCCGCCCAGAGATTCCAAGGCTTTTCGGGAACATAGTAGTCCTTGACACCATAGTCGATGTTCGCCTTATGTGCCTGGCTCAACTGGTAACGGCGCGGGATGCGGTACATTCTGCCGTCCTTGATGAAGTACGCGCCGGTTTGGTGAAAACGGAACGGAACCTCCTTGGCCACGCACTGCGAACGCAGGTCTAGAATCCAATCGAAATCACACGGCCTCGCCCCCACTCCGGACTCCCCGCTGGCACTCACCTCCTCGATTGCACTGTCAAGCCACGCGGAAATATTCATCCTCTCAAGCATCGGCGCGACAATGATCGACTTGTGCTTGATTGGAAGGTCCTTGAATATGGGAAGCCGGTGATCGGCCATAGCCTGGTTCTCCACCGTGCAGCCGATAATGACATTCTCATACCCGTCTCCCCAGTCCGGTGGCAGGCACCTCTCCAGCCGGTCGATCCGCTTCGTGAAGAAATAGAAGATGCAATCGCTCCTCAGCCGCATCATCTCCCAGCACTCAGGCCTCCACGGATCAGCATCCTCCAACAGGAAATCCGAAGTGAAGCACGTGAAGACAATCTTGCCGGAAGGAATCTTGAAAGACTTGTCCCGCTTGCGCTTCACCGGCAGATTGAATGCCACCGTCTTGCGCGCAAGGTTGCTGGCAATCTCGCTCCCGTACATCTCGTCCTGCCGATAGACATAGCAAAACCGACAGCCCGGACTCACCTTGGTGCACCCGTGCCACGGATTCCAATCTGCGAATATGCTCCACTCCTCCGCCATTAATGAATATACCCGATTACCCGCCGCCTTGTTTCCATTCCTTCAAAATGGAATAAATTCACGTGGAGGCTTATGTACTGATATTGAATATATTCCTAACCACTCCTCCCCATAATAAGAGGTTGGAGGAGAGTCAGCTTGTAGCCTGATTATAAATAATTTACCCTCCACAGCCATAGACACTGATTCATCTTCATATATACTTCAGATGTAGTCCTATATTATCTGATGAGCAATCGAACAACATAGCTTTCTGAGTCGCCCATATACTTTCATCTTTATATAGTACCTGAATACCATCCTCCTTCCCATCCGCTATGAAGGTGAGAAATTCAGCCGTGCTGTTCCGCACTAAAACATTCTTTTCCATCTATCCTTCTCTCAACAACTTAATCATTACAACACAAAATAGTGAATAGTCCCGGCAAATACAAGTCACTTGATCAGCAAGTTGCACGTCGCGGCAGCAGCGTTGGTGCGGTAGTGCGGGGCGTAGAGGGATTCGATTTCGGGAACGGGGGTCTGGAAGGTGACGGTCTGGGTTACTAAGAAGTCTTCGGTGACGGTGGTGTGGCCTTACGACCGGCTGCCTTATCAGAATGTGAGGAAGCATATTCAGAAAGCACGTCGGTGATCAGCGAGTGGGCATAGGCTTCATTTTCCAGCAGTCCTCTGAACGGCATCACGACGTTCGGGCAGTAGAAGCCGCCAACGCCTTGTCGTGCGCGGAAGAATCTGACAGACAACGCCAAAGGATATATTCATAGTCATTAGGGATAAATTTGTGGTCGCAGACATAGCCTTCGCTCCAGTAGCCTCGCCTCCAGAAATCATCGTTCTTTCCCTTTTTCAGAACCTCCGCATTATCCTCAGCGAACAGTAATCACATCAAATTTCCGCCGTCCCAGCTCAGCGGAATTAATCAATGAATATGCCATTATAGGTTTATCGGCCTTGATGAACTCTTCCGTCAACACGTTTCTCAAAGCGTCTTGCAACTTCCAGTTCTTCCGTGCCTGCGTTGTGCCAATCGCCACAGCCGCATCATAGTAGTCCTTGTCCAGCCGGTTCTTCAGTGCCTGCTCTTTGATGAATGTCAGCTGAGCGATCTCTTTCTCAGGACGGTCCCGTCTTGAAATCCGCTCACATTTCCTCCACTCTCTCTTGAGATAATGTCCTTGATAATCCGAATACTCAGCCACTCAGGCCTCCCGTCCGTACACAGCCGAACAGAAAGCCACCACCATCGCCTGCAAAACCAGAATCCTTTTCATAACCGTCTGTCTTAGTTACCGGCAATATACGCATTTTATCAAAATTTGCGGTATTCTTCTTAAGAATAAGCAAGGCGTAAGAAACAATAACTACCCATAAAGATGCGAAGTTATAGCCTAGCGAGACATAAGCGATCTAAACAATTTTAAATAGAGTCTAGTCCGTATAAGTGTCATATTGTTAAATTTTAGTTGTGACTTTGACTTGTTAAGTATTACCGAAATATTTTGCATTGCAGATTTAGGTGATGCTGACGCTTTAGTATTTTTATAGTATTACATACGTCCAATTAATTATTATGATTGACAATCTTTCCATATCTAATTTCACTGATCTAATTACGTCAAAAGAGCAAACTCGTGCAGGATTTATTAATTTTGCATTAAAGAAGAGTGAACTTTCAAATCCATTCGTCAATGAGGCAAAGACTCTAAAAGTATTTGCTTCAAGGGCAAAAACTCCAAAGGAATTAGCGAATATCGAACAAATTCATAGCGGTTTAGTTACTGCATCTGGTCTTTCTGACAAATCACTTATTTATCTTACTGATCTTGACATTCAAAATGCCATTAACAACTTAATTGAGAAATTTTTAGAACCGGAAGGTGAATTCTTTGTTGACGCGCTGGTGTATAGATACCTTCTGATTCGAGGTGACACTCTTGGTGGCACTATGAGAAATTATGTTGGTGCTTTTGCTCAACAAAAGTTGATAAGAACCCTGATTTCAAATCTCTATATTATGGGAATACCTTTCTTGTGGACAGATAACGATAAACAAAAAGGGTGGACAAAGGGGGTGACTACTGATAATGTCGAAATTAGTGCTAAATTTATATATTGGCAATACGAAGGAAAAGACCGATTGCTAGGGTTTAATCTAACTGTGCCGATTGTAAAAAAGAATGTTGACATCTGCCTTTTTGATGCCTGCCCTGAGGATCTTAAATCGAAAGATTTTTTGGCTCATAATGAGAAATTTTTAATGTTAGGCGAGCTCAAAGGAGGCATCGACCCAGCAGGAGCTGATGAGCATTGGAAAACAGGCAACTCCGCTCTTGATCGAATCAGAAAATCATTTCATAAAGCTGGATATCCGGCGATTCCGACATCATTTATTGCTGCTGCTATCGAAAAAGTATGGCGGAAGAAATTTATGAGCAAATCCAGAACAAAACTCTATCATATGCTTCTAACTTAACGGTTGATGAGCAGTTAGTTAACTATTGTGAATGGATTATAAAATTTTGACATGAAAGATTTGACATTGTTCCCTGGTGAAGAAATTATAGATATCTCCAAATGGAGAGTTGATAATTTCTCTTTCAACAACTTTGCAAAACAAGATGCAAGATTAGCATTAGAAGAAAAGTATTTTCCGATTGTTGAAATTTCTGATGATTATAATCGCAAAAGTGTTAGCTATCAATTAAGCAAGAAAGATTGCCTACATAAATGGTTGAAATATAAAGAAGGTTTTTCCGCTGATCTCGTCAACAAGTTGCTCGATGAATTCGGGATTATTCCTGGGAACACGATCCTTGACCCATTCTTGGGATCTGGTACGACATCAATAGTCTGCCAAATGAAGGGCATTAATAGCATCGGTTATGATATTCTTCCAACTTCCGCAGTTGCTATTAAAGCAAAGGAAAATGTGTTTAACTATGATATAGACGAAATCACTACTCTTGTTCACGAGCTTAACCAAATTGAAGTTCCACAATCATTTGATAAAAAGTATCGGTACGTTTCCGTAACAGAGGGTGCCTATCCTGAAATTACGGAAAAAGAAATTGTTTATTACTCAGAATGGATAGATAATTCACACTATTCTGATATTATAAAGAATCTTGTAAAGTTGAGTATTCTCAATGCATTGGAGCAGGTTAGTTATACAGCAAAAGACGGACAATATCTTCGATGGGATTATCGAAGCAAGAAAATGATCGAAGCAAAGGCAGAGCGAGAGGCAAATGGTAGAAAACCATTTGTTGTAAGACTTGACAAAGGTGAACTTCCTTCTCTTAAACATGTCTTGATTAAGGAATTACAAGATGTATTAAGTGATATCATATATATCCAAAAAAAGACGAAGCGGCAAAAAGCTACAATTAAATTTGAGCAAGGAAGTGTACTATATAAGCTTCCTCTTGTGCCTTCGAACTCAATAAATGGAGTTATCACATCTCCACCATATTGTAACAGGTATGACTATACTAGAACATACGCCTTAGAGTTAAACTATCTAGGTTTATCAGCAAAGGAAATTGCAACATTAAGACAGGCATTGTTGTCGTGCACAGTAGAGAATAAGTCAAAACTTGATTGTCTAAAAGATTACTACAGCAAGATTGGACGTTTATCAGACTACAATAAAATTGTATGCATAATAAAATCAAATGCTGCACTTCAGGAAGTTATTAGTGCTCTTAAATTAAGAGATGCAAATGGAGATATTAATAACAAAGGTATCCTAAGAATGGTAGAAGGATATTTTACGGAGCTGGCTTTCCTATATTTTGAAATATATAGAGTCTGTCAACCAGGAAGTAAAGTTGCGTTTGTTAATGATAATGTGAGGTATGCAGGAGAAGTTGTGCCTGTTGATTTTATCTCAACAGAATTAGCCACACAGATCGGATTCACTCCAATCAAAATATATACATTAAAGCAACAGAAAGGTAATAGTAGCCAACAAATGAAAAAATTTGGTAGAGTTGCATTAAGAAAGAGTATAACAGTATGGGAGAAAAACAATGTATCTGGTTGATTTGGTCTCATATACATCATATGAGATGTATATGAGACTATAAGCGCGTGTGACTCAATAAAAGGCCTTCATATGTGCCAAAACAGATCACTTCTCTTCCATAAAGAGCTCGCCTTTGAGGTACTTGACGCTTTGGGTGGCGAAGTCGTAACCGCGTGAGCCGGGGCGAGCGACCTTCAAGTACTTCTCATACCATTCAAGGGCAGTCTTATAGTCTTTCATCTGTTCGTAGCAATAGGCGATAGTGGAAAGGGACGAGATAAAGTTCGGATTGTAGCGGTATGCCTCTTTGTAGTGATCAATGGCCTGTTCCCAATTATTCTTGCGGTACTCTCCAAGGCCATACTGCTGATGAAGTCTGGACATCATCGCAGGATCAGGCTGAAGCATATCCGCTACCTTGTCAAGCCACGGTTTCACATCCCTGTCAAACGGAAGAAAACTGTCAGAATTCACAGCTGCTATCGAATATGCAAGATTTACATCGCTGGAATCAATCTGCCAAGCGGCAAGGAGTTCTTCCTGAGCGCGATTCATAACTCCTGTGTGCCAATAGCATTGGCCGAGATAGTAGTGGACAGGATAGGTGTCATTGCCGAGATTCTCTTGACGTTCAAACACTTCAACAGCAGGAACATATTCATTCTTTGAATAATGAGCCAAACCTTTGATCGGGGCGATGGTGAAGTTGTCGGGATCCAATGCAAGATATTCATCTGTCATTGCGATTGCACCGTCATAGTCCCGCCTTGAGAGGAGGATTCTTGCTGCCTTGCTAACAACATTTTCGTTCAACGGCTTGACCGACAATGCCAGACGGTAGTATGTCAGAGCCGAATCCGGCATGTCCGCCTGATTGTATGAATCCCCTATCAATGCCGCGATAGCAGGAATCGTGTCCAGTTGTAGCACCGCCTTCCCGGCTTCAGCACTTTGGGCGAACGCCTTCATCCGGTAGAAAGCCTGCATCTGCTTGACTTTGTAAAGGATGTTCTGTGGTGACTTGGAAGTCAGCAGGTAATATGTCCCTGCAGCCGACTCGTAATCCCCGTTCTGAAAATGGCAGTCCGCCAGTTCGGACAGAATCTCCTCGTCACAACCGTCAGGAGTCACGAATGCAGACAATCTCGCAATCGCCTCATCAATCTTGAATATGCTCTTGAGATACCGAGCCTCTTTAAGCGCTTGTTCTCTTTCCGGTTGCGGATCAGCCGCCCGCGCCGATGCGGAATGCACCGGCGTAAGCAGACTGGCCACTATCAATAAGCTTAAAATGGGTTTCATTGTCGGAATACTATCGGGAATGTGTAGGTGAGAAATAAAGCAACAGCCCGCAGTTACCAGGTAAGCGATCATTTCCTTTTGCTTTCGATTTGCGAAATGAGTTTTTTAAGGTCCTCCACATCCATCTTGTCCTCCTCTACAAACTGGGAGACAAGGCTGATATAGGAGTTGTTGTAGTAACGGGAAACAACGTCCCCGACGGTAGTCCCGTGATAGTCACGTTCTGTGAGCGCAGGGCTATACTGGAAAGAGTTCGCCATCGGCTTACGTTTGACAAATCCCTTTTCCTCAAGGAATTTCACCTGTGTCGCCACAGTGCTGTAGTTCGGTTTCGGATCGGGAAGAGCCGCGACAATCTCACGGATGAAAACCTCTCCTTTGGCCCAGATGATGTTCATCACCTCTTCCTCTTTTGCAGTAAGTCTCTGTTTCATTGCTCAAATTGTTTAAGATTATTATGCGCAAAATTATCTTACGGATGCAAAGTTACAAATATAAATTATATCTCCTAATGTTTTTAGGTGTTTTAAGAATATTTTTAGTTAGCAGCCAAGTGCTGTACCCGAATTACTGAATATATTACCTTAAATACTTTACATTGAGACCACCTTGAATATATTCAAAAAAGATTGCTTTACTTTGCGTTGTGATAAAATGGTCGGTAGTCACAAGTGACTGCCATAGTAAATAATAAACAAATTTGATATGTATCTCGAAAAAATCAACGGCCCTGCCGACATCAAGAAGCTGAACATCAACGAGCTCAATGTTCTTGCAGATGAGACCAGGCACTATCTGATCGACAAGGTCAGCAATCACGGAGGCCACGTCGGCCCGAACCTCGGAATGGTGGAGGCGACTGTGGCTCTGCATTATGTGTTCAACTCCCCCGTTGACAAGATTGTCTTCGATGTCTCTCACCAGAGTTACGCGCACAAGATTCTGACCGGCAGGAAAGAGGCGTTCATGAATCCGGCCCATTACAATGATGTGTCCGGCTACAGCGAGCCGACTGAAAGCGCGCACGACCATTTCGTCATCGGACACACCTCGACATCCATCAGCCTAGCGTGCGGACTTGTCAAAGGACGTGACCTGACGGGAGGAAAGGAGAATGTCATCGCAGTGATCGGTGACGGATCCCTCAGTGGAGGCGAAGCCCTTGAAGGACTTGACGTTGCCGGATCAGAACTGAACAGCAACTTCATTATCATCGTCAACGACAACCAAATGTCCATCGCAGAGAACCACGGGGGCCTGTACAAGAACCTCCAACTTCTTCGCGAGACCAACGGGGAGGCCGAAGTCAACCTATTCAAAGCGATGGGCCTTGAATATCTTTACGTAGCTGACGGGAACAACATCGCTTCCCTTATCGATGCTTTCCAGAAGGTCAAGGACACCGACAAACCTGTCGTTGTGCACATCAACACCCTCAAGGGCAAAGGTCTGAAATTCGCTGAAGAAAACAAGGAACAGTGGCATTACTCGGCTCCGTTCAACGCTGAGACTGGTGAATACAAGTTTCCTAATGACGCCGAGGACTACGGCAACCTAACCGCAAAGTATCTTCTTGACAAGATGCCGTCCAACTCTGGGCTTGTGGCCATCACTTCCGGCACACCAGCCGTCTTCGGTTTCACAAAACCTCGCAGGGAACAGGCCGGGAAACAGTTCGTTGATGTGGGAATAGCCGAGGAGACTGCGGTAGCTATGGCTTCTGGAATTGCAAAACGTGGTGGGAAACCGGTCTGGGGAGTTTATAGCACATTCATCCAGAGAACTTACGACCAGCTTTCACAAGATCTCTGCATCAATGACAACCCAGCACTTATTTTGGTCTACGGTGGTGGAATCGAGGGGATGAACGACGTGACCCACACATGCTTCTACGACATCCCGCTGCTCTGTAATATTCCTAACCTCATCTACCTTGCTCCGACCTGCCGTGAGGAATATTTCTCGATGCTGGACTGGGCGGTAGCCTACAGGGAGCATCCGGTCGCGATCCGTGTGCCGTTGAACGGGGTCATCTCACGTCCAGAGGTCAAGACTGAAGGAGTTGACTGGGCTGCCGCAAAGTACGAAATCGCCCACAAAGGCAGCCGTGTGGCCGTTCTTGGCCTCGGTGCCTACTATCAACTCGGAGAAAAAGCCTGCGATGCATTGAAGGAGCAAGGCATAGACGCAACCCTGATCAATCCGAGAATCATCACGTCTCTTGACACAAAGGCCCTTGAGGCTCTCAAGGCCGATCACGAACTCGTCATCACCCTTGAGGATGGCCAGATTGACGGTGGTTGGGGCGAGAAGGTCGCCAGATTCTACGGTGACAGCGGGACGAAAGTTCTCGTCCGTGGTGAGCGCAAACATTTCGAAGACCGCTACAACTTAGCGGAACTGCTCAGAATCAACCACCTCACCCCGGAGCAGATCACCGAGGATGTCCTCAAGACTTTAGGCAGATAACGAAAAACTTCTCTCACAATAAAGGCCAGACACTCCGTCTCTTTGACGTGTCTGGTCTTTCTGTATTATTCCGTGCGTGAATTCTCCTTTCAAATGCACGAGACCTATCGCATGAGCCCTTTCGTGCGTGAAAAACCCATCCTGTCACGCACCATATTCCACAAGCCAATCGTCCAGTGAGCGTGTAGAGGAGGAAATATTCACACCGACCTTCACCAATTTCTTGCCGGTCTCATTCCTGAACGGAATCATATACCCTCTGTCATCTATCTGCCGAAGAGCCGCTTCTGCGGAAGAATCCACCTTGAACTCAAACACATAGACAGCTTCATCCGTCACACAGACCGCATCGGCCCGCCCAACGGCGG
>DBKH01000110.1 GCA_002297815.1 Bacteroidales bacterium UBA755
AAATATTATTTGACAAAAAAAAAGAGGCTGGAGGCCTCTCTGGTGAAAATATTGAAAAAATTAGGTGTTAAACTTCCGGGTAAATTCCATCTTATACTGGCAATTTTAATCTACAATTACTAAATGGTCTGCAAAGAAAGCAATTTATTTTCATATTCACTAAAATATTCTTATCTTTGCATCGTTGTGAGAGATAGGAGGACGAAAGCGTCTCCTATCTTTTGTTTTGTAAAACTATTGGTTTATGAAAAAGGAAGAGATACTCTTCGCCATTGACGAGTCCGTCCGTTCCCGCGGATGCTTCATTGTGGATGTCACAGTGAGCCGGGACAATGATGTTGTCCTGACCATCGAAAAAGAGGTTGGAGACATTGACCTTGAGGATTGTGTCTGCGTCAACAACGCGTTTCTCGATGCTTTCGACAAGGATGCGGAAGACTATTCCCTTACTGTCACTTCAGCGGGGCTTGACCAGCCTTTCAAGGTCTTGAAGCAATACGAGAAAGCTATCGGTTCCTCCGTGGAAGTGAGACTCAAAGGTGGAAAAAAAATAGTCGGAGTGCTCACAGAAGCGAATGAAGAAGGAATATGCCTCCGTTACTCACAAAAAGAGTCTGTCGAAGGTAAAAAACGGAAGGAGCTTGTGGAGCATGAAGGCCGAATCGAATTCGATGAGGTAAACTCCGTCATTCCTCACATCGTGTTCAAGAAATAAAATACAAGAATATAATCATGGAAAAGAAAGAAGAAATCACTCTGATTGACGCCTTCAAGGACTTCAAGGAGGAGAAGAACATTGACAGGCCTGTGATGATGGGCGTTCTAAAGGACGTGTTCCTCACACAGATTGCCAAAACTTATGGTTCTGCTGACAATTTCGATGTCATCATCAACGTCGATAAGGGAGACTGCGAAATCTACCAGAACTTCGATGTGGTCGAGGAGGTCGAGAACCCGAACACACAAATCACCATTGACCAGATTAAGGCCGAAACTGGTGACGACGACTACGAAATAGGTGACGTCTATACAAAAAAACTTTCCCTCGCATCTTTCGGGAGAAGAGGAATCCTCAACATCAGGCAGAATCTCCAAGGCCGAATCATGGACATCGACAAGGCGAATGTCTTCAAGGCTTATTCGGACAAGGTCGGAGAAATCTTTACCGGAGAAATCTATCAGACATGGTCAAAGGAAGTCATCATTTTGGACGAAGACAACAACGAGTTGCATCTTCCTAAGGCCGAACAGATTCCTGGAGAGAGATTCAAGAAGGGAGACACTATCCGCGCAATCATAAAGAGCGTGGAGATGAAGAACAACACCACTCCTTACATCACTCTTTCCAGAACTTCCAACGAGTTCCTTGAAAAGCTCTTCGAGCACGAGGTACCTGAAATATTCGATGGCCTCATCACCATCAAGAAGGTCGTTCGTGTTCCAGGTGAGCGTGCCAAGGTTGCTGTTGAGTCTTATGACGAGAGAATCGATCCGATTGGCGCTTGCATCGGTGTCAAGGGTTCTCGAATCATCGGCATTGTCCGTGAGCTTCGCAATGAGAACATCGATGTCCTTCAGTGGACTAACAACACTCAGCTTCTCATACAGAGAGCTCTCAGCCCTGCAAGAGTGTCCTCAATTGATCTCGGAAACTCAGATGAGGACAAAATCAAGGTTTATATGCAGCCAGATGAGGTCAAGAAGGGTATCGGACGCGGAGGTTGCAACATCAAACTCGCGGGAATGCTTGTCGGAAGGGAGATTGAAGTTTGGAGAGAGCTTCCTAAGGACGAGGCACAGGAGGAAGAGGATGTTCTTCTGAGCGAGTTCAGCAACGAGATCGATCAGTGGGTTATTGATCGTTTGGAAGCAATCGGATGCGACACTGCCAAAAGCGTACTTGCCTTCTCTCCGGAAGACATTGCCAAGAGAGCCGACCTTGAGGATGAGACAGTGGCAGAGGTGTTCAGGATCCTGAGAGCCGAATTTGAAGAATAGTTCCTTATTAACTAGAGGACAATAATAATTTTAAAGGGGTTGAATATGGCAGAAATCAGACTAAACAAAATAATAAAAACGTATAATATCGGACTTCAGAGCCTTGTGGATTTCCTTAACAGCAAGGGAGTTGAAGTCGAGGCTAATCCAAATGCCAAGATATCAGACGAATTACTCCCAGAAATTGGGAAACAATTCGGAAAGGACTTGGAGTTGAAACAGGCCTCTGAGAAGGTTGACATCAAACTCAATGAAATTCTTGAGAAGACATCAAGAAAACAACAGGAAAATGCCAAGGAAGAGGAAGAAGATGAGCCAGTCAGAGAGACTGTCATTAAGACAACCATCTTTACTCCGGTAGAGCCAAAGCCGGAAGCTGCTCCAGAACAAAAACCAGAGCCAGAAACGGAGCCAGAGCCAGAGCCTGTGCCAGAAGTAAAGGAGGAGCCAATGCCTCAGCCCGAAGCAAAGCCTTCTGTTGAAGAACCAGTCAAAGAGCCAGAAGTCAAGCCTGTGATTGAGGAGGTCCACGCTGAAGCTCCTAAGGCAGAGGAACCGAAAGTTGAGAAACAGGTTGCTCCTGAGCCGAAAAAAGAAACCCCTAAGGTAGAAACTGTCAAAGAAAACACTCCTGTGCCAACAACCCCAGCAGCAGGAAAGGCATTTCATGGCGGTGAGAAACAAATGAGTAAGCACGAAAAGAAACTTGCAGCTGCCGCTAAGCAGAAAGAGGAACAAGCAAGGGCTAAGCAACAGCCACAACACGAAGTCAAGGAAGTGAAGCCAGCAGAAGAAAGTTCTACTCCTGGGCTCAAAGTTCTCGGAAAAATAGATTTGTCCCAATTCGAACCCAAAAGAGGGAACAAGAAGAGGGAGAGAATCGCCAAGGGAAGCCAAAAGGTTGATGTGGCTAAGGAAGGCAAACAGGCCGACAACAGTTCCCGCAAAGACAAAAACAAGAATGCCAAGCAGGCACAAGAGCAGGGCAAGGGCGGGAAGAAGCGCAACCGTGGTGGGGATCGTTTCAAACCTGCCATGACCGAGGAGGAGCAGGAGGCAATGCAGAAGGAAATCCAGAAGCAGGTCAAGGAGACCTATGCTAGGATGAACGACAACAAAAAGAACAACTTCGGAGCCAAATACAGAAAGGAAAAGAGGGAGCAGGCTGCGGCCAAATCCCAGGAGGAGATGGCACAGGAGATAGCCGAGAAGAAGGTCCTCAAAGTCACCGAGTTCGTGACAGTGAACGACCTCGCTACCCTCATGAACAACACCCCGGTCAATGAGGTCATCAAGGCTTGCATGGATCTCGGTCTTATGGTATCAATCAACCAGAGACTTGACGCTGAGGCACTTGTCCTTGTTGCTGAGCAATTCGGCTACAAGGTAGAGTTCGTCACCGCTGACCTCTCAGAAGAGATTGCTGAAAGCAGCGAGCATGTTGATCGTGAAGAGGATCTCATTCCAAGGCCACCTATCATCACGGTGATGGGACACGTTGACCACGGTAAGACATCGTTGCTCGACTATATTCGCAAATCAAACGTCATCGCTGGAGAGGCAGGTGGTATCACTCAACACATCGGTGCCTACAACGTGAAGCTTCCTGACGGAAGAAGGATCACATTCCTTGACACTCCTGGCCACGAAGCGTTCACCGCCATGCGTGCCCGTGGAGCACAGCTCACCGACCTTGCAATCATCATCATTGCAGCTGACGATGCGGTGATGCCGCAGACAGTCGAGGCCATCAACCATGCGCAGGCCGCCGGAGTGCCTATGGTCTTCGCAATCAACAAGATTGACAAGCCGGGGGCGCAGCCAGAGAGGATTTACCAGCAATTGGCGCAAATGAATATCCTCACGGAGGCGTGGGGTGGAAAATACCAGTGTCAAGAGATTTCGGCAAAAAAAGGAATAGGCGTTGACAAACTTCTTGAGAAGGTACTTCTTGAGACTGATCTTCTTGATCTTAAGGCCAATCCGAACAAAAATGCTGTCGGAGCCGTCATTGAGTCTTCGCTAGACAAGGGTCGCGGCTATCTTGCCACAGTCCTGGTGCAGGATGGGACGCTACACACCGGTGACATGGTGCTGAGCGGCAGCTACTACGGCCGCGTGAAGGCGATGTTCAACGAGCGCGGGCAAAAGGTAAAGGATGCCGGACCTTCCACACCGGTCTCCATCCTTGGTCTCAACGGAGCTCCGAGCGCAGGTGACAAGTTCAACGTGATGAGCGACGAGAAGGAAGCCAAGGCGATTGCCAACAAGCGTGAGCAGCTGCTGCGCATCCAGGGCATCAAGACCCAGAAGCACATGACCCTTGAGGAGATCGGACGAAGAATCGCCATCGGCAACTTCAAGGAGCTCAATGTCATCGTGAAAGGTGACGTGGACGGCTCAGTGGAGGCTCTGTCCGATTCACTCATCAAGCTCTCGACCGAACAGGTCCGTGTGAATGTTATCCACAAGGCCGTTGGAGCGATTTCCGAGTCGGATGTGATTCTGGCAGAAGCCTCGGATGCTGTCATCATCGGATTCCAGGTGCGTCCTTCGACCGATGCTAGGAAGCTGGCTGACGAGCAGGGAATTGAAATCCGTCTCTACTCTGTCATCTATGATGCGATCAATGATGTTAAGGACGGTATCGAGGGTATGCTTGAGCCGATCAAGAAAGAGGAAATCACCGGAACGGCTGAGGTCAAGCAGACCTTCAAGATTTCCAAGGTCGGCACGATCGCGGGATGTCTTGTCAGGGATGGTAAGATCGCCAAGACATCGCAGTGCAGACTCATCCGTGACGGTATCGTAGTCTATACCGGAGAGCTCGCCTCACTCAAGAGGGGCAAGGATGACGTGAAGGAAGTCTCGGCTGGTATGGAGTGCGGTATAGGCATCGAGAAGTTCAACGACTTGAAGGTCGGTGATAGCATCGAAGCGTTTGTCATCACCGAAATCAAACAGAAGTTGGATTAAGCTATACCATAAAGTAAACGATAGAGTTTGACGGTGCGGACAGCCTCAGCGACATCATGGACGCGAAGGATGTCCGCTCCGTTTTGTAACGCGATGAAGTCAGCGACCTGAGTGGCAGGCAGGGCTTCGGTAGGAGTTATGCCTAGAGGTCTGAACAGAAAACTCTTGCGGGAAAGGCCTACGAGAATCTCTTTGCCAAACTCTTGAAGCACGGACATCTCCCGAAGTAGCTGCCAGTTCTGCTCCACAGTCTTGGCGAAACCGAAACCCGGATCAAGGATCCAGTCTTTCACACCATGCTTGTCCGCCTCGGCAGCAATCTCGACAAAGAATTCTCGGACAGCCTCAGTGACATTGTCATAGTCAGTGAGACTCAGCATATTCTTAGGAGTTCCACGGGTGTGCATGGCGATGTAAGGCAATCCAAGCTGGCCAAGTAGCGACCACATCTCCTCGCAGCCTCCGCTGACATCATTCACGATGAAAGGACCGATGATGTCAAAGGCACGACTAACGATTTCCGGCCTGAAAGTGTCTATGGAAATCTTTACTCCGGCATGTTCTGAAGCTAGAATATTCAATGCTGGCTCCAACCTCCTCCATTCTTCTTCCCCACTGATAGAATCAGATCCAGGACGGGTTGAACAAGCCCCCAGATCGAGAATGTCCGCTCCTGACTCAAGCATATTCACAATTCTGCCTCGGAAAAGCTCTTCGTCAAAGGTTCCATCAGCTCGGAGGTTACGGCTACCCGCGAAAAATGAATCATCGGTGAGGTTGACGATGCCCATCACCTGGATATTTCTTGATACGTTGTTTCCCATAATGAAATAATTTTAGACAAAAATAGACAAAAATTGAATATCTTTGCGTTTCGTGAGAGTCAGAAAGAGGAACAATGAGTTGCCTCAATTTGGCAAAGTTATTATTTAACTATTACTACTATGCTGGTCGTTCTGGAAGGCTTGGACGGAGCTGGCAAGTCCACGCAAGTCAAGAAGTTAAAGGCTTATCTTGAAAGGATAAGCCCAGAATTGGAGTACATCCACTTCCCAAGATATGACGCTCCTGTTTATGGGGATCTGATCAGCCGATTCCTTCGTGGGGATTTCGGAAGCAACGAATCTGTTCATCCTCAACTGGTTGCCCTACTGTTCGCAGAGGACAGGCACGGAGCTGCTCCTCTGATGAAGAAAGTCCTTTCAGAAGACGGTTTCGTGTTGCTTGACAGGTATGTCTATTCCAACATCGCCTACCAGTGCGCAAAGCTTTCCAATCCGGTCGAGCGGGAGAACCTGCGAAAATGGATTATAAACACTGAATATGGCAACTTCGGCCTGCCGAAGCCAGACTTGAATATATTCCTAGACGTTCCGATCGGCTTTGTCGAAAGTAGGTTGGAATCCTCAAGAATAGGCAGTGACAGAGAGTATCTCCATGGTTCGCAGGACATCCACGAAGCCGACATTGAGTTCCAGAAACAAGTTCAAGCAATATACCGGCAGCAGGCAGACCTTGACCCAGACTTCATCAGGATAGATTGCTCGGACGAATTTGGGGAGATGCTGCCACCGAATGGGATATTCGCAAAAATAAAGAAAGTTATTGACGAACATATTCAAACAACATGAACAACGTTTTCCTCTTCAGACTTAGAAGGCTGTGCGCATTCATCATAGGCGTAGTGTTCCTTATTGCAGGAATCTTCAAATTACTCGATCCTGTAGGGGCAGGATTGGTGATGGAAGGCTATCTTAGATTCTTTCATCTAGTGTTCATGCTTCCGGTTGCAAAAGTTGTGGCCGTGCTCCTTGCCTTTGCGGAAGCGATACTCGGTTCTGCCATGATTTGCGGAGTCTGGAGGAAACCTATGGCAATCATCACTACTGCGATGATTGTGTTCTTCACCATACTGACTTTACTGCTTGCCATCTTCAATCCTGTTTCGCTAACGGATTGTGGATGTTTCGGGGAGGTGCTTCATCTGACAAACCTTCAGACTTTTCTTAAGAATCTGGTTCTGTTGGCATTGGCGATGGTGGCTTTCATGCCTTTCAAGCATTTCGGGAAGAACAGAAAACGAAAACTCGTTTCATTCGCAATCGTGTCAGCCTCAATTTTAGTTTTCACAATTTACTCTTGGACATCCATCCCTCTCGTGGATTATACCGAGTTCACTCCAGGCAGCGAACTGCTTGCATCCACTAAGGATGGCAATGAGAACTCCGGCTACTACAAATCCACAATCATCTACGAGAAAAACGGACAGGAAGGAGCCTTTGATCTAGACAATCTTCCGGACTCGACCTGGACATACGTCCGCACGGAGACCATCTTCATCAACGGAACGGACATCGAGGACAACAAACCTGCGCTCTCGTTCACCGATTTATCGGGAGATTATCAAGATGAAAAAGCCACCTATGGCAATGTGCTTGCAGTTTCAGTTTATGAGCCGTCCAAGACCGATGGTGATTTCTGGGCAAAGATAGCAGACGATTTTGACGGAGCAAAAGCAGCTGGCTTCACTCCCCTGCTTCTTGTTTCCTCAACAAAGGAACAGTTCGAAACGTTGACAATGATTGAGCCAGAGGTACATTCGCGTCTTTATGGCTCGACATATTTCGCTGACAAAAAGACGCTCATTACCCTCAACCGCTCGAACGGTGGAGCAACTTGGTTCAGCGATGGCCAACTCATCCGGAAATATTCCCACAGAAACATTCCTTCCGAAGAGATCCTTCGCGAGATGGCAGAAGACGACCCTACCGAGGAAATGCTGCACTCCAGCACTAAAGGTCGTCTCCGCTTCCAAGGCTTCATGCTCTACGTCTTCGCCATTCTGCTGATACTCTAGCCAGACAGGTTTTACTAGCACTACCCAACAATTAGAAGCCGGTGTAGTTCCATGGGGTGATGGCGCGGAGCTCTTCTTTGACGGAATCGCTGACGGACAAGCCGTTGACAAAGTCCTCGATGGTTTTCTCATCAATGGCGGAGCCGGTGCGGGTGAGATTCTTTAGGGTCTCATACGGATTCGGGTAGTTCTCGCGGCGGAGGATGGTCTGGATGGCCTCAGCGACAACAGCCCAGTTGCGGTGCAGTTCGGCATCGATAGCCGGACGGTTCAGAATCAGTTTCCCGAGTCCTTTCTTAAGTGACGCAAGGGCAATCATTCCATGAGCTACGGGGACTCCGATGTTGCGCTGAACGGTGGAGTCGGTCAGATCCCTCTGCAATCTGGAGATCGGGAGCTTCATCGACAGGAATGTCAGCACAGCGTTGGCCATTCCGAGGTTGCCCTCAGCGTTCTCGAAGTCTATTGGATTGACCTTATGAGGCATAGCGGAAGAGCCGACCTCATTTTTGGCAACCTGCTGATGGAAATATTCCATTGAGATGTAGGTCCAGATGTCGCGGCACAAATCAATCAGAATCGTGTTGATGCGGCGGAGGCAGTCGAAGATGGCCGCAAGGTTGTCGTAGTGGTCTATCTGGGTGGTCGGGAAAGATCTCCTGAGACCCAGCGAAGCCACGAACCTGTCAGCGAAGGCAGGCCAGTCGATGTCAGGAAAGGCCACCTTGTGGGCATTCATGTTGCCGGTCGCACCACCGAACTTGGCTGGCCAAGTCAGTTGGCCGAACTGGCGAAGCTGTTCGTCAAGCCTTGAGACAAACACCTGAAACTCCTTACCAAGTCTGGTCGGAGTGGCTGGCTGCCCATGGGTTCTGGCAAGCATCGGAACATCCTTCCACGCATCTACATCGGCCTCCAAAATGGAGATTACCTCTTTCAGTGCGGGAATATATTCATTCTCAAGAGCTTCCTTGAGCATCAGCGGCTGAGCCGTGTTGTTGATGTCCTGAGAGGTCAGGCCGAAGTGGACGAACTCCTGCCAACGGGATATTCCAAGAGCCTTGAAGTTGTCTTTGATGAAATATTCAACGGCCTTGACATCGTGGTTGGTGATCTTCTCGATGTCCTTCACTTTCTGGGCGTCTTCCGGAGCCATCGACTGATAGAGCCCACGCAGGCGGGAGAACAACTCTTCGCGAGTCATTCCAGTACCTTCACCGAAATCAGCGAGCTGAGGCAAAGGAATCTCGCACAGGGCGATGAAATATTCCACCTCCACACGTACACGGTTGCGAATCAAGGCGAACTCGCTGAAGTACTGTCTCAACGATGCGGTTTTGGCAGCATAGCGACCATCAATCGGTGACACTGCCAGAAGAGAATGAAAGTCCATATTCAAGTAAAATTATTTTTCTATAATGTACACATCGTCACCCGGCTCGGCGAATCCGAAGTGCTCACGGGCGAATTGTTCCAGAGTGTCCTTACTATGAGTCAGTCCATGAATCTGGCGGTCCATATCTTTAATCTCAGCACTGTACTGCTCAATCAACCTCTCCTGATTGCGGATCTCGAAACCGGCCTTGATCCAGCGGACAATGTTGTTCTGATTCACGAAACCGACCAAAATAACAAAAATAATAGTCGAGACAATAGCATAACGGATGAAGGAACGTTTGTCTGCGTCCCTGCCATCATTACCTATGTTCCAGATGTCCTTGAACTTTCCCACGTCAAATAGAACAATATGTCTGCAAAATTAGTTATTTTTGTAGAATTAAGGAATGATTGAAATCATTAATGTTCAAAAAATATGAAACCTACACTTCTTGTACTTGCAGCAGGCATGGGCAGCCGCTACGGTGGACTCAAGCAGATGGACGGCCTCGGCCCTAACGGAGAGACCATCATTGACTATTCAATTTACGATGCGGTTCATGCCGGATTCGGCAAGGTCGTTTACATTGTCAGGGAATATTTCCGTGAGCAGTTCGAGCAGACCGTGAAGGAGAAATACAGCGGCATCACATGCCCTGACGGTACTCCTCTGGAGTTCGACTTCGTGATTCAGGAATTGAACAAGATTCCGTCACAGTTCACCCTCAATCCTGAGAGACAGAAGCCTTGGGGAACCGCCCACGCTGTACTGATGGCCAAGGATGTCATCCACGAGCCGTTCGCTGTCATCAACGGTGACGACTACTACGGCAAGGATTCCTTCAGGATTCTCGGAGACTGGCTCAGGGCCCACGAAGGCACCACTGGAACGTGCAGCATCGTTGGCTTCGAGCTTGACAACACTCTTTCTGAATATGGCAAGGTCTCCCGCGGCATCTGCTACTACGACAAGGACCTCCACCTCACCGGCATCGCTGAGCATCTTAACATCGGCAAGGAGGCCGACGGCAAGGTCTACGGTGACAACTCAGTCAACGGTGAGACTCACGTCGAACTCGACGGCAAGGCACTTTGCTCAATGAATATGTGGGGTTTCACTCCTGACTACTTCCAGCTCAGCGAAAAGGTGTTCACATCATTCCTTGAGCAAAACATAAATGAACTCAAGAAAGAGTTCTACATTCCTTACGCTGTTGACGTCATGATGAAGGAGCGCGGCTACAAGTGCGAGGTTCTCTCCACCGACTCTCATTGGTTCGGTGTCACCTACAAGGAAGACCGTCCGGGCGTTGTGGCCAAGTTCCAGGAGCTTGTTGACAAGGGAGTTTATCCTACACCTCTCTGGAAGAAGTAATGTCCTTTCTCAGACCACGCAAGGTCGAGAGGAACTACGACCTTTTTTCCGGCTGCGCCTGGTACACTCCAGGCGTGGCTGGCATTTTCGCTATCCTCGGTTGGTTTCTGGCCGGAATGATTCTCGGAAGTCTAGTCAACATAGCCTTGTTGTTCTTGGCTCCGGGTTTTCCATTGTACTACAGCATGCTGATCATCTATCCAGTGCAGTTCATGCCTGTTTTGATGTACGTGAGGCTCAAGAGCATGCGGAACTCCACATTCGACAGGGGATATGCTTTGGACAGCAATCATTTCGGAGCCAAGGGCGGGGCGCTTACCGCTATCCTTATGGCCTTCGGGACAATCGCACTGGCTTTGATGCTTGAGCCGTTGATGGCATTGATGCCTGACATGGACGAGAATCTTGTCAGGACTATGGAGCAGTTGCTTGACGGACCACTTTGGGTCAGCCTGCTGAGCATGAGCGTGTTCGCCCCAGTGTTTGAGGAGTGGATGTGCAGAGGAATCGTACTAAGAGGCCTTCTGAACTATTCCCGTAAGGGTGATCCTGGCGAGGACGGAAGTAGAAGGGGAATGGCTCCGGCACTGGCGATAGCGATCTCAGCGATCTTCTTCGCCACAATCCACGGCAATCTCTGGCAGGGAGTCTCAGCTTTTATCCTAGGAAGTTTCTTCGGCTATGCCTATTACAAGACCGGGTCACTGAAACTCACTATGCTTATGCACTGCGTCAACAACACCGTTTCGGTGCTGTCATCGAAACTGCCCGCATTCAAGGATTTTGGGGCGGATGCTAGTCTTCTGGACATTGTCCCGACATGGGTCTATGTGATCATATTCATAGTCAGCGCTGCAATCTTATTCTTGGCTGTCAGGCATTTGGCAAAAATAAAAACCGCTTCGCTTCAGGGCAACTGCGATGTGATTCCAGGATCCGATGAAACCACCGATGGAGAAACTTTATGACGATCCGGAAGTAGGACAGGTAGTCCTTAAGAAAAACGTACGCTCCCGCAGGGTGACACTCCGAGTGAATCCCCGCAGGGGCGTTACCGTTACGCTCCCCTACCTCGTTCCCTACAAGGCCGGTTTGGATTTCTTTCTCGCAAAAAAGGATTGGGTCCTGAAAGTCCAGGCTCGTCAGCGGGACCGGATCGGAGCCGAGCATATTCCCTCTCCCGAAGAAATCGAAGAGCTGCGAAAAGTGGCGAAAGAAGTACTGCCGAAGCGCCTGCAGGAACTCGCGGAAAGATATTCATTTGAATATAATTCCGTCCGCATCAAGCACAACTCCTCGAACTGGGGAAGCTGCTCGCGCAAAGGCAACATCAACCTGAATCTCAACCTCGTACGCCTTCCGGACGAGCTTCGTGACTACGTCATCCTCCACGAGCTCTGCCATCTCCGTCACCCCAACCACGGCCCCCAGTTCCACGCCCTCCTCGAATCCATCTGCCCGGACCACCTCGCCAAGCAATGGGCGCTGCGCGGCTACCGGCTGTACTGATGAAGGTATGTAATTTCTGGCTAAAATTATTCCTGACTAGAGTCAAGACTGTGTTTTATCTTTACGCATCTTCTTATAAATCACAGTTGACAAAATCGCAGAAATAAAGGCTAAAGCCAAAAGTACTTTTACGTCATAAACCACATAAAGTACAAAACAAACTATCGATATTATCAAACAAGAATAACGGACAACTCTCATAACGAATAACTCGGTTTGTTTAATTTCTCCAATAATTCCTATCCACGCAACCATGACCATATCATGGCAATAGCACCAACGATAGCAGCCGATGAAGGACTGGCGACAAGACCCATAGCGTAAAAGGTCGCATCAACAACCATATTACGATCATCTTCGTCCAACTGCTTTGCTACATCGCTCCAAACCCTAGCGTCAGCAGGTGATCTAGTTACTTGGTCGTTAATTATTTCCAATGAAGTTTCAATTATCGTATCTCTGCAAAGAGCCAAAGAAGTGCATAAGTTAAGGACATCTTTCTGTCGGTCAGAATTAAGGCTAGTAAACCAGTCGGTTGCCATTATATACGAAACCGACTTCTCATATCCATTTGATTCTTCTCCATCAAAATCATAAAGAGTATTCCTCAGAATTTGCAAATAATCCGATGGGATAAGATCAAAAACTGTATTATTAGAAGACCTTGTCTGACTTATTGAAGGATATGAGAAAGCAATTGGATATCTGTTCGATATTGTCACATCATATCGTGATGAATATACCGACAAGCAATCAAGAAAGTCATTATTACGATAATCACTGATAACCGATGTCTTCAAAAATGAGAATGCAGCTATATTCTGAGATAATATAGCTTCCGAAGAGTTATCTGAAGAAGGGACTACTTCATAAGCTTGACTACATCCAGACATAAACAGGACAACAACAGCCATGAATGAGGCGAAGAATGATCTAATTCTCGTAAACATAACTAATACTTCGTTAAATAATTAAAAAAAATACACATATACATATTTCAAGCAGGTCACTTGACTGATTCGCAGAATGCACGGCCAAATAAGCAACATAATAAAGACCTTGATAATAGACTCGAATTTCTGTATATATCTACGGTGTCCATGACGTTGCCTAGCTCTCAAATAACCAATGGAAAATATTCATAACCCTATTGATTTTTCACAAAGATAGAAAGAACATTTAAACTTCCAAAAAACGTTTTATGAATTAAGAAAAAACTGGGGAAGCTGCTCGCGCAAAGGCAACATCAACCTGAATCTCAACCTCGTACGCCTTCCGGACGAGCTTCGTGACTACATCATCCTCCACGAGCTCTGCCATCTCCGCCATCCCAACCATGGCCCGCAATTCCACGCCCTCCTCGAAGCCCTCTGTCTGGACCACCTCGCCAAGCAACGGGCACTGCGCAGCTATCGGTTGTACTGACAATTAGCTTCCCTTAAGAGGGAAGAGGGATTGCCCCATCATAATCTTTATATTGGCAGTAAAAAGATTCGGACATATTTTTATGCTGCGGATATAAATCTTAGCAGTTGGAAATTTGAATATTCAGAAAATATTTTGATTATCTGAAAATTATGACTATCTTTGCATGCTTTTCCGCATGGTGCGGGGAAGAAGACGTTTATTAATCATCAACAAAATTTTTTGCGAAAATGGCAGAGTATTTACAAGCCGACAAAAAGCAAGAGATTTTCGCTAAGTACGGAAAGTCTAATACAGACACCGGCTCACCAGAGAGTCAAGTTGCTTTATTTTCCTACCGTATCAATCACCTCACAGAGCATGTGAAGAAGAACAAGAAGGATGTTGTCACCCGCCGTTCTCTTCTTCGTCTCGTAGGTAAAAGGCGTCAGCTTCTGGACTACCTCCAGAAGATCGACATCGAGAGATACAGAAAGATCGTCAAGGAGCTCGGTCTCCGTCGATAAATTCGCGATAGGAACAGAAAAGGGATTGGCCGCGCTCTATGACGCAGCCGTCCCTTTTTTATTAATCCGACCATCGTTTACAAAATGTAAGCGATTCGTATTAAAGAAAATGACGCTGAAGTTTTCAGATATATTTTGTTGAGGACACGCGGTAAAAACAGTAAAATGAACATCATCACAAAGAAGATCGAATTGTCCGATGGTCGGGTGATTGAGATCGAAACCGGCAAAGTTGCCAAGCAGGCAGACGGTTCCGCAGTGGTCAAGATGGGAGGCACGATGCTCCTGGCCACTGTCACATGCGCTAAAGAAGCTGCAGAAGAC
Source organism: Bacteroidales bacterium UBA755 (assembly GCA_002297815.1). GTDB lineage: Bacteria > Bacteroidota > Bacteroidia > Bacteroidales > UBA932 > Cryptobacteroides. Next base: position 14,348 of record DBKH01000110.1, read on the forward strand.
ACAGACTTCCTTCCACTTCAGGTGGACTACAAGGAAAAATTCTATTCCGCTGGACGTTTTCCGGGCGGATTCATGAAGAGAGAGGGCAAGGCCTCTGACTACGAGATTCTGATTTCACGCCTTGTCGATAGGGCTCTCAGGCCTTTGTTCCCTGAGGATTTCCACCTAGCAGTGTTCGTCAACATTTGGCTGATTTCAGCCGAGAAGGACATCCAGCCAGACGCTCTCGCAGGACTCGCCGCATCAGCCGCGCTGGCCGCCAGCGATCTTCCATTCCTCGGACCTATCTCTGAGGTACGTGTCGCAAGGATTGACGGTGAGTTCAAGATCAACCCTAACTTCAGCGAGATGGAAAAGGCTGACCTTGAGCTTATGGTCGCTGCTACAGAGGAGAACATCATGATGGTAGAGGGCGAGATGAAGGAGGTTTCTGAAGATGTGATGCTTGAGTCCATCAAGTTCGCCCACGAGGAGATCAAGAAGCACTGCCGCATCCAGAAGGAGCTCAACAAGGAGCTCGGCAAGGATGTCAAGAGAGACTACCCTCACGATGAGGAGGACGAGGAACTCAAAAAGAAGATCCACGACTTCGCCTACGACAAGTGCTATGCTCTCGCCAAGTCCGCAAGGCCTAAGCACGAAAGAGAGGACGGCTTCGAGGCCATCAAGAAGGAGTGTATCGAGTCTCTTGGACTGACCGAGGAGGAGCAGGCAGAGAAAAAGATGATGATCAACCGTTATTTCGGCCACGAGCAGAGAGAGGCCCTGAGGAACCTTGTCCTCGACGAGGGTCTTCGCGTTGACGGCCGCCAAACCACCCAGGTACGTCCTATCTGGTGTGAGGTTGACTGCCTACCTTGCGCTCACGGCTCGGCAATATTCACTCGTGGAGAGACTCAGGCTCTTGCCTCTGTCACCCTCGGAACAAAGATGGACATGAAGGAGATGGACGAGGTTCTCGTGCAGGAGACCCAGCAGTTCGTCCTCCACTATAACTTCCCTCCTTTCGCAACAGGTGAGGCCAAGGCTCAGAGAGGTGTTGGCCGTCGTGAAGTAGGTCACGGGAACCTAGCCTTCAGAGCCCTCAAGGCTGTCATGCCTAAGGCTCCGGAGTTCCCTTACGCTGTTCGCGTGGTTTCGGATATTCTTGAGTCTAACGGTTCTTCATCACAGGCTTCGATCTGCGGAGGCTGCCTCGCCCTTATGGACGCTGGCGTACAAATCAGCAAACCAGTAGCAGGTGTGGCCATGGGTCTTATCACCGATGAGAAGAATCCTAACGGTCGCTATGCCATCCTCACCGACATTCTCGGTGACGAGGATCACCTCGGAGACATGGACTTCAAGGTGGCCGGTACTAAGGACGGTATCACTGCTACCCAGATGGACATCAAGGTTGACGGTCTTTCCTACGAAGTACTCGCCAAGGCTCTCCAGCAGGCTCATGAGGGCAGAATGCACATTATGGGCGAGATGATGAAGTGCATCGACAAGCCTCGTGAGGACTACAAGCCGTTCGTTCCGAGGATCAAGTCCTTCGAGATCGACAAGGACTTCATCGGTGCTGTCATCGGAAAGGGAGGCGAGACCATCCAGAAGATCCAGGCCGAAACCGGTGCTGTCATCTCCATTGATGAGGTTGACGGCAAGGGCGTTGTGGACATTGCAACCAACGATGCCACAGCCATGCAGAAGGCTTACGACTGGATTCAGGGCATCTGCGCTGTTCCAGAGGTTGGACAGACCTATCACGGAAAGGTTGTGTCAATCCTTGAGTTCGGAGCTTTCGTCGAGATTCTACCTGGAAAGGAAGGCCTTCTCCACGTGTCCGAGATTGCTTGGAACAAGACCGAGAATGTCGAGGATGTCCTCACTGTCGGCCAGGAGGTTGACGTGAAACTCCTTGAGATCGATCCAAAAACTGGAAAGATGAGACTCTCTATGCGCGCCCTCACTCCAAAACCAGAAGGCTACGTTGAGCCGGAGCGTCGTCCTCGCGGTGGCAACGACCGTGGCGGAGACCGCAGAGGTGGCTTCGACCGCAGGGGCGGTGATGACAGAAGAGGTGGAGACCGTAGAGGCGGTGAAGACAGAAGAGGTGGTTTCGACCGTCGCGGAGGCGATGACAGAAGAGGCGGATTCGACCGCAGAGGTGGCGATGACCGCAGGAACGGCGGCCACCGGAACTTCGGCCCGAAGAACGACTTCAACGCCAACACCGAAGACCACTCCGACAACCTCGACAAGAACACAGAGGAGTTCTTTTAATGAATATCCCGCCTCAACCAAACGAGGTGACAACTGAATAGGAATCCCCGATGCCCATCCAAACGGTATCGGGGATTTTCACTAATCTGTCTTCAGCAATTCAGCCAAAGGTTTAATAATAATTCATCAATAAAAAGAAAAATCGTATATTTATGGTTAGAACCAACATTAGGACAAAAACTGAATCGGAAATCAAACAATAACCGCGATGATATTCACGAATCAACACCGACTATTTGTGGCGATGGCCACTGTCATGCTGAGCATAGGCATTGCATCATGCGGTGCGGGCCGGAGAGGTACCGCCACGGTGGCAAATACCAATGACACGACAGTGCTGGACTACCCTGTAGTTGACCGCTACTCTCCGGGCAGCACCTTGGACATAAGACGCATAGTGCTGACGGATTCCTCCACAACGATTCACTTCAGCGCGAAGTATCGTCCCAAGAATTGGATCTTTATCGACACTGCATCCTACATCATGGCCAAGGACGGGAAAAAGCTGCGGATGACCGGTCACTCAGGTTGTCTGACACCCGGAAAGAAGTATTTCATGCCTAAGAACGGCAGGGATTCGTTCGCGCTTGTGTTCCCTCCGCTACCGGCAGGGACGGAATCGATTGACTTCATTGAATCTGAAGCCAAAGGCGGCTTCAAACTGTTCGGGATAGACTTGACCGGAAGGAAATCCGTGAGGCAATTCCAAAAGCTACCGGACGGGCTGGAGACATTTCCAGACAGAGACACACCTCTTCCCGACCCGCAGTTCACGGCCGGTAAGACCACCGTTGTGTTCCATTATCCAGAAGGAAGCGAGAGATATGTCAAAAGCGTGAATCTGATCGTGAACCGGTTGTTGCAGCAACGATTGGAAATGGAGCATGAAATCGACTCCCTGACCCGCACGGCCACATTCACATTCGACATCTGCGGACCTTCGAGAGCGTTCACATTCACGACGAGAGCGGATATTTTTCTGCTGCTCACACCAGGAGAGACCGTCAATGTCTATGTAAACCCGTTCAGCGATGCTGTGAGGGTAAGGAACGCGCATTTCCCTGACCACAAATTACAGACAGCACCGAAAGTGCATGCCGACGGCTATTACACAGCGTTCAACAACTACGCTAACAACGAGGGACTGCGCAAGCCGCCAAGCATGGATGTCTGGAACAGCGACTTGGCGGACTATAGAGCGAGCGACGAGGAATATGTCAGGAAGGTCAAGGAAAAATACCGCAGACTCATGAGTGATATAGAGTCCAAAGACATCCCATTGAGTGTCAAAGAATACTACGAGTACCAAATCAAGAACGAGACGGTAATGGCTTTCGGCAATGCTGACCGCATCAGAAAATGGAACTACAGAATAGTCCACAATGCCAAGGACGGGAATGTTCCGTTCAAGTCCTCCGCACTCCCGCCCGCTCTGTTGTCCGAAATCGACTCATTGTTCGACATGACCGACCCTAGGCTGCTTGAAGGAGGCAATGCTGAATATCTTGTCTTTGGCGTGAATGACTCAAACGCTGATTGGAAGGCTGTCCTTGGAGACCGTGGGAAATTGCTCTACGACCTGAAGGATGCCGATCTGATTTACATTCCAAGGATCAAGGCAGGAAGCATAAAGGATGAGGAATTGAGGAAGTTCATCGAAGAGGACTTGCGGGAATTCACCTCACACTGCCATCCTTTCGCCGCTGCCATCTTGAAAAGCATGGACTCCGAGCTGGCAGAAGCCAGAAAAACCGACATCTACAAATCCGGATTCAAGGACGTGCCGGAAGGCTCTGGAGATGAACTGTTTGACAAGATAATCGCTCCCTACAAAGGGAAAATAGTCCTCGTGGATTTCTGGAACACGTGGTGTGGCCCGTGCGCCATGGCAATGAACTCCATTGAGCCTTACAAGTCCGGAGAACTGAGCAGCGATGAGATTGTCTGGCTCTACATCGCCAACACGACTTCCCCGTACGTTGAGTACCAGAAAAGGATCAAGGAGATAAAAGGCGTGCATTACCGCCTGAGCAAAGAGCAGTGGGACAGCATCGCCCACAAGAAATTCAAGATCTACGGCATTCCAGCCTACGTCCTTGTCCACAAGGACGGCACCTACGAGTTCCGCGAGGACTTCCTCTTCCACGACACGCTTATCTCGACATTGAAGTCCCTGTTGTAACGGGACGATCAAGGGATATCCTTCCATAGGCGATAAGAAAGAACATCAAATGCCGGACACCAATTACTGGAAGGTCCGGCATTCTTACATTATCAATATTAAACTTATGGGATTCAGTCGATTACAGCGAAGGTCATCAGTGAGGAAACGGAGAGGGCCACGAGAATCATCAGCCAGATGACAAAGAGGATGAGGACGGGGTGCCATTTCGGGGACTTGAGGCCGAAGATGAGCATCACTCCCCCGTAGAGCATTATGAACAGCGGGATGGCGACCACGAGGATGGCAGCGATCATCACGACCGGAACGGAGATGAAAGACAGAACTTCGGGGGCCTCAATGGCGATCTGCTCAATGAACTTGTTGTAAAAGAAACTGTTGCCAAGGATTTCACCGCCCCACCAGAATGAGCACAGGAACGCTATGCCAGCGACTCCGGCCAGAAGAAGGAAAACTCCGAATATGACGGAGAATATCCTGCTGACATTATTCCATGTTTGCGTGTCACGGGGTCTTGGTTCCTCGCGGGGAGTGTTGCGGACGCGCTCGCTGATGTCATCGACCGTGCCGCCCTCACCTCTGAGTTCATCCCGCTGGCGGACCGTCTTCACGGCAGGCATGCAGATCCAGAGGATGATGTAAACGAGCGGAATGGAAATATGAATCCACGGCTCAAGAGGCCAGAAACGGAAATTTAGACCGCCAAGCAAAGTTAGGACCACGAAAGATATCCTGAATATGGCTGGATCGACGTTGAGATAGGTGGCTAAGCCACTGCATACTCCAGCTAGTTTTCCGTTGACGGGGTCGCGATAGAGTCTGCGTCGTGGTCTGGAATCGGTGCCTCCGGATGGTTTTGACGTATGGCGGGACGCTTCGGCAGACTCAGCGTCCGAAGATGTGCCGGTCGCTGAGCCTGTCGAAGAACCGTGGACATCATCAGTCTCCTCCTCTATCGTCTCCGGACGGCCAAGCACAGAGATGACTTCATTAACCATGGCAAGCGTCACAACACCACCCTTTCCGCTTTTCTCCAGAAGCAGTTCGGCCATCCGTTCCTCTATTCCTTCCATCACCTCGGAGCCGCTCTCTTTTCTGGAATAGAAAGCATTGAGTTGGTCAAGATATTCCTTGGCGGCAAGACTTGCGTTGTCCTCCAATGAGAACACGTAGCCGCCTATGCTGACATATTCAACTTGTTTCATTGTCTTTCAATATATTAGGAAGCAGATGCTTCATATTCATTGCTTTATGGTCTTGATGGTCTCCACTATCTCCTGCCACGCCTGATCCATCTCGCGAAGCTGCTGACGGCCTTTCTCTGTGATGCAGTAATATTTCCGTGGAGGCCCCTGAGTGGATTCTTCCCAGCGGTAAGAGAGCAGGCCCTGGTTCTTCTGACGGATAAGAAGCGGGTAAAGCGTGCCCTCGACCACGATCATATTCGCGGATTTCAGGTCATCCAGAATCGAGGAAGCGTAGGCCTCCTTGCGTGCCAGGATGCTCAGGATGCAATATTCCAGAACTCCCTTGCGCATCTGGGAACGTACATTTTCAGCACTATTTTCCATAACCATTCCTCCTTTGGCTGAATCTCGCCATGTTTTCCGCGGTCGGCTCAAATCCTCTCATCTCGCACTTTTCAGCCGGAGTCCTCGCTGGAGGCACAACTATCCACAAAACAAGATAGACAAGCAGTCCGGTTCCCCAAAGCAGCAAGGCCAGCAAAGCTAGGATTCTCACCAATGTGATGTCAATGTTTAAGAAAGCCGCCAATCCGGAACAAACACCCCCTATCGTCTTGGAGTCCATGTCTCTGAAAAGCCTCCGACGAACTGTCCCTTGCGCACCATTATAGGAAAAGTCCGGACCACTTCCTGGATTCGGGCCGGAATATTCATTATCCGCCCCAAATTTAGACTCCTCTCTAGAAGAAGTACTTTCCGAATATGCCGAATACGGTTCCTTGGAGCCGTCCGGCATGCCAAGCTGTTCCACTACCTTAGAGACAAGTGCGAGATTCACAACCCGATAGGATGCTCCTCCAGTCCCTTGATCAAAAAGTTCGGCAATCCGATTCTCCAGATCGGTCATAACCTCCTCCCTAGCAGACTGAGTGTCCCGGTCCAGACGGGCTTTAAAGTGATCAAAATAAGCGGTAAGTCTTGCATAAGCATCCTCGTCCAAAGAGAAACTTCTGCCACCTACACTGACGTTTACGACTTTTTTCATTTTAGTAATATATTATCTATTAATATTTTAACATCAATAAAAGCTATGATTTACATTTCCAATCTTTGCTTTGCAATTAATTTTACAATGCAAAGATATAAATAATTTCAAATACCTTGCAAGACAAAGTACTAAAAAATATGCAAAAAAGTACATATTGCGTTCGTTCCACCTTGCGATGTTCCGCCCTAGTAACATAAAAAAAATAAGTCGCTTCAGATTAAGAGAATATTTTCGAGGATAGATCTATTTTCGAAGAAGGAGTGTGCCGGTGGCACATGACTGATGAGAAAAGAGATATATACCGAAAAGATTCCTTAAGATGATGCAAGTTATTTTTTGAAGGTTACTTAGCTATTCGCGGCATAAGGAGCGAATAATTGTGAATGAGGATAAAATACGGTAACTTCGCGCAAAACTTCTACAGAATCATGCGAATAAAGTCAGCACTCTTGTCCTTTGCTCTGGCAGTCGTGTCGTGCGGGACACCTGAAAAGATGAATATGGAGGAACCGGTGGATTATGTGAATCCACTGATGGGAACAGCGTCCAGTTACGAACTTTCCACAGGTAACACCTATCCAGCGATAGCTTTGCCGTGGGGAATGAACTTCTGGACTCCGCAGACGGGAGCCAACGGAGATGGATGGACGTACACATATTCTTCAACAAAGATCAGAGGTTTTAAACAGACACACCAGCCAAGCCCGTGGATCAACGACTACGGCTCGTTCTCAATCATGCCAGTGACCACTGGGCCGGTTTATGATGAGGAAGGTCGCCAGAGCTGGTTCTCGCACAAAGCCGAGACTGCTAAGCCTTATTATTATCAAGTCTATCTCGCAGATCACGATGTGGTTGCTGAGCTTGCCCCCACAGAAAGAGCAGCAGCGTTCAGACTCACATACCCTGAAAAGGAGATGTCATACCTTGTGGTGGACGCCTACAATGGAGGCCACGCCGAGGTTCTGGCAGACAGGAATATGATCGTGGGCTATTCGACCGCGAATCATGGCGGTGTGACCGAGAATTTCCGTAATTGGTTCGTTGTGGTATCGGACACTCCGTTCGAGACCCAGACCATAGACGGACACATCGCCATGGTCGGGTTCAAGACGATCAAAGGACAGAAGGTCAACCTCAAGGTAGCGTCCTCGTTCATCAGCCAAGAGCAGGCGGAATTGAATCTCAACGAATTAGGTGACAGAACGTTTGACGAAATCGCTGAGGCCGGACGGGCAAGATGGAACGAAGTGCTCGGACGGATTGCCGTCGAGGATGACAACCTGGACAACCTGCGCACATTCTACTCGTGCCTTTACCGTTCAGTACTGTTCCCACGCGACCTGTCAGAAATCAATGCTGATGGTGAAAGGGTTCACTACAGCCCTTACGACGGGGCCGTCCACAAAGGCTATCTGTTCGGAGACACTGGCTTCTGGGACACATTCAGATGTCTTTTTCCGCTGCTTAATCTCGTCTATCCTGACGAGAACGTGAAGATGCAGGAAGGTTTGGTCAACGCCTGGAAGGAAAGCGGATTCCTGCCGGAATGGTCAAGTCCGGGTCACAGGGGATGCATGGTCGGAAATAATTCTGCGTCAGTGGTGGCCGACGCATGGCTCAAAGGCCTTCGCGGCTACGATGCGGAAGAACTTTGGAAGGCTGTAACCCACGGGGCGCACGCTGTCCATCCTGAAGTCAGTTCGACCGGCCGCCTTGGTTGGGAATATTACGACAGCCTCGGCTACGTGCCTTGCGATGTCGGCATCAATGAGAACGCTGCAAGGACACTTGAATATTCCTACGATGATTGGTGCATCTATCAGTTCGGCAAGGCTCTGGGGCGCAGCGAGGAGGAGCTTGCGCCATACGCAAAGGCCGCCTTCAACTACAAAAACCTCTATGACCCTGAGTACAAATTGATGGTCGGGAAGAAGGCCGATGGCTCGTTCGAGAGGCCGTTCAGCCCTCTCAAATGGGGCGGGAACTTCACGGAAGGAAACAGCCTGCACTACACGTGGTCAGTATTTCACGACCCTCAGGGCCTAATTGACCTAATGGGAGGAGACGAGGCCTTCGCTGGGCAGCTAGACAGCATATTCACAATTCCTCCGGTGTTCGACGACAGTTACTACGGCTTCCCTATTCATGAAATCAGGGAGATGCAGGTGATGAATATGGGAAACTACGCGCACGGCAACCAGCCTATCCAGCACATGCTCTACCTCTACGACTGGTGCGGCCAGCCTTGGAAGGCGCAGCAGCGGATCCGCGAGGTGATGGACAAGTTCTACAACTCCAACTTCGACGGCTACTGCGGTGACGAGGACAATGGGCAGACTTCCGCATGGTACGTTTTCTCCGCCCTCGGATTCTACCCTGTCTGCCCTGGGTCCAATGAATATGCGATCGGAACTCCGCTGTTCAAAAAGGTGGTCATCAAACGTAGGGATGGAAGAGAAATTTTGCTAGAAACCCCAAACAACTCAAAAGAAAACTACTACATCAAAGATGTGAAAATCAACGGAAAGGATTGGAGCAGGAATTATTTCCGTCATGAAGACCTTGCCTTTGGAGCGAAAATTACTTATCTTGTGGAGTCCGAGCCTAATAAGGCAAGGGGAACCGCAAAGGAAGACAGACCATATTCATACACGAATGAAACAATAGCACAATGAAACGCACATTACTTCTGGCTTCGGCCATTTTTATGCTCAGCGGTGGTTTGGCGCAAGCCTCCGTCGCTGTGGTTCGACAGGCTCAACAACCTGACGAAGCGACTGCCACCAACAGCCCACAAACCTACGAGCCGCAGCGCCCAGCTCCCGAAAAAAGACTCTTCCGCTCCGAGGCCGTAGAGAACAAAATCGCCCAGATGCAAGGCACCCTGAAGAACCCACGCCTCGCATGGATGTTCGCCAACTGCTACCCTAACACCCTTGACACAACCGTGCACTTCGGCAAAGACGAAAACGGAAACTTCCGGACATTCGTCTATACCGGTGACATCCACGCAATGTGGCTCAGGGATTCCGGAGCGCAGGTCTGGCCTTACGTCCAACTCGCCAACGAGGACGAACACCTCAAGAACATGCTCGCAGGAGTGATAAACTGCCAATTCTCGCTGATCTGTCTGGATCCTTATGCCAACGCCTTCAACGATGGCCCTACCGGCAGCGAATGGGAATCCGACCTGACTGACATGAACCCTTACGACCACGAGCGCAAATGGGAGATTGACTCTCACTGCTACCCTATCCGTCTGGCCTATCAATACTGGAAGGTGACTGGCGACGACTCGGTCTTCGGTGAGACTTGGCTGAACTCCATCCAGGCCACCCTAAAGACTTTCAAGGAGCAGCAGCGCAAGGACGGTCCGGGACCTTACAGATTCGCCAGAAAGACCGACCGCCAGTTCGACACCAAGTCCAATGATGGACGTGGCAACCCTGTGAAACCTGTGGGTCTGATCGCATCGGCTTTCCGCCCATCCGATGACGCCACAATGTTCGAGTTCCTTGTTCCATCCAACTTCTTCGCTGTCACCTCATTGCGCAAGGCAGCAGAGATCCTCACGGATGTCAACCACAACAAGCAACTTGCGAAGGAATGCCTTGACCTCGCTGCCGAAGTCGAGAATGCTCTCCATGAATATGCCATCGTGAACCACCCGAAATACGGCAAGATCTTAGCCTTCGAGGTCGATGGTTTCGGCAACCAGTTGATGATGGACGACGCCAATGTTCCAAGCCTACTTGCTATGGCCTATCTCGGTGACATTGATATCAACGACACTATCTACCAGAACACCCGCAGATTCGTATGGAGCGAGGACAACCCTTACTTCTTCAAGGGCAAGGCCGGAGAAGGAATCGGTGGTCCGCACATCGGCTACGACTACATCTGGCCTATGAGCATTATGATGAAAGCCTTCACGTCTCAGGACGACAAGGAGATCAAGTGGTGCATCGAGACCCTAATGAAGACCGATGCCGGCACTGGTTTCATGCACGAGTCCTTCCACAAGGACGACGCCAGCAAGTTCACCCGTGCCTGGTTCGCATGGCAGAACACCCTCTTCGGTGAGCTCATTATCCACTTGGTTGACACTGGCAAGCTCGACCTCCTCAACTCTATCAAGGTTAAGTAGTTTTTGTCCTTTTATTATTACCCGATAGTGCCTACAGACACCATCGGATAACATTTTTGTCCATAATCATCGGCCAAGAGGACCCGGCAAGCTCCAACAAGATCATTTTTAGGCAATATCGCTCCCGTCGCAGTGAAATTTCACTATGACGGGAGCATTTTGGTGCGAAAACGTTCTTCCCGCCAACTAACCGCTCTTTACAACGCTTGTGTAGGTGCGAGATTTCGTATGTGCGATTCTACGCTGACAGATAGCCTTTCTCAAAGGCGGAAGGAAAGTGAAATTTGGATTCGCGATCGGAGAATCTGACAGTGAGGTAATTGTCATCTATGAATATGACCGTGCCGGGGCCGAGGCTTTTGTGGGTGACGGAATCGCCGGGCTGGAGGCCATCCCACGGCTTACGTGAAAGACACTTGTCACGACTGGAAGAATCATCGACATATTCAGAGTGATTGTCAGTGTGACCATAAGAGGTCTCTTCCAAACTTGACGGCTCATAGCTGAGCCTGGAATGGCCTCCATCGGATTCTGTACTCTGGTCATTATCAGGTGACGAGACCGGATTGTCCACGACCCTGTCTTCAGACGGTCCGACCTTGGAGGTGTCGATGGCGGTGTCCCAAAGACCGACCATGGTGCCTGAATGCCTGTCGATTCCGGTATATTCAAGGGAAGAGTCCTCGTAACGTTTGAACTTGTAGACAGCATCGTTCATCAGCTCGCTGTTGAAGACACCGAGGCTCACGAGTAGACTGAAGTCCTTGAGGGTCAAGCCCGTGACCTTGCGGAAGAGTTCCGGCTCAAGCTGCTCGATGACGTCCTTGAGGCAATATTCCCGGAAATCGGTCAGGTACATGAACACCGGGATGCGGGTCGCGAATTTGATGAGTTTCTCCTGAATCTCCTTCCGCTTGCTCTTGAACTCCTTCTCCTCCTCGCTCAAACGCTTCTTTTCCGAGGTGGATAGGCCATCGCCTTTTTCCTTCTTGGTGTTTTTGACGTGCTCGGACTTGTTGATGATGGTCTCGATGTCGGAGTTGAGGTTGCGGAAGCCCTCGATGTTCATCAAGGCCCTCATGGCCTCCGGGCTGTTCATCAGGCGCATGAGGGTGGCGTTGTCCACATTGACCAGCACCGCGCTCTCCCAGCGTCGGGCGAGCAGGGTCGCCGTGGTGCCGCTCATGGCCATGT
>DBKH01000002.1:0-78918 GCA_002297815.1 Bacteroidales bacterium UBA755
AGCGATGGATGTAGTTTTCATACTCGTTGTTTTTTTGCAAAGTTACCAAATATTGGTAGTTGTTCAAAGGCTTTAATCAATTTCCGTGTCTACTTTTCGCGTCTGGAACAGTGGCATTTCGTAATAACATCCGCAATCTCAAACGACAATCCACAAAGTACCATAAAGGGCGCAGCATTGAATCGCATTATAAGTTGACTTCCCAATGACCTCCTTTGTCGGGGCAGTGAGGTGAAGAGGTCGGTGGCTTCTGCTTTATATAGCGGAGAGGATTCTTTGCAGTAAAGTCTCAGAGGGTATCGCCATTTTTGAGAAAGCGAAGAGTTTTTTGCCTAAATCCTTCAATGAGGCTCCGATGTGGTACACTACATTATCTATGATCAGAAACCGGTCGTGCACATTGTTACAAGTGTGAACCTCTATTGGTGGGTATTGGGCATTGTGACGTTGGATGTCCAATTGCAATTGCTTGGAAATATGCCCCGAATAGATTGCCGCATTTATGCTCCTCTGCCTTTTGTCCAGAAGGATAAGTACAGACTCGTCCACATAATTGTCTATCAAGAAGATTTCTTTGTGCGCGGATCTGATCAAGTCTGATACGAAGGCGTAGGCATCGAATATTTGCCCGTCAAAGAATATTCCCTCGACCGGTGGCAGGGACGTTCGTACAAAGAAGTCTATTTTTTGATCTATCTGATCCAACCGTTGCTCGTGCCGCATCAATTTGTTGTCGATACGCGTCTCTACATCGCTCAGGCGTTGGTTGATGGAATATCCTTTCAATAAATAGTCTTTCAGAATATGATTAGCCCACCTGCGAAATTCTATTCCCCGTGAAGACTTGACACGGTATCCAACAGAAAGAATCATATCCAAATTGTAATATCTTACCTGGTATGTTTTACCGTCAATGGCAGTTGTCGCAAAATTTGCGACAACTGGAAAAGTGGACAACTCTTCTTTCAGGGCATTGCTGATATGCTTGCCTATTGTTTTCACATCACGGCCAAATAACAAAGACATCTGTTGTCTGTTTAGCCACACAGTCTCTCCCTCCATCCGTACCTCCAGCCTGACCAAATCATCCGGCTGGTAGAGTATTATTTCGTTTTTCTGTTCCGAGGCTGAAGGCAGTTCATTTATTGATCGTTCCATAGCTCAGCTCTTTTGTGGTTTGAACTGCAATAATAGACAAATTATACCAAAGTCAAATTAAAAAACAGAAAAACATGAAAGATATTTTCTTATGACACTTTTCTTTTGGATAAGAAACAGAGATTTCTGTTTCTTATCATAATCATAAGTGGTTCCCACTGCTGATATAAAGTGCCTATAGCCAGCGGAATCTTGTAAATTTTACCCATATTCCGCTAAATATAGCGATACTTATGGCGTATTGCATATTTAAGAATCTTCTTGCGGATTTTGTGATGACGCAAAAAACGGCTGGCCAAAAACGGCCAACTGTATAGGCGCGGACACAGGCCTATGTAAAGGGGTGGTGTGGCCGTGGTTTGCATATTCTTGTAATACGATTAGCCAAAGGCAAGGTCATTCCGTGCGACAAGCTCAGCGACCACGGGCTTGGCTAAGCGGTCAGGCAGTCGCTTGCCTGGGGAAACGCTTGCTTGCTGGACTGGCAGCGAAATGAGTTTTGTCCGATGTGGGTGGATTCACTGGACGAGCCGGCACTAGTTTTGGAAATAAACGGACAATGCATAGAATCTCATTATGTGTTGACTTCCCAGTGACCGCCTTTGTCGGGGCCGATGCGGCGAAGGAGGCCTGCGGCTTTCAGGTTGACGAGATGTTTCTCTACGGCTTTCGGGGATATTCCGATTCTTCGGGCCAGAGTGGCCGCGGTGAGAGAACCGTCCTTAGACAGCATATTCAGGATTATCTCCCTACTTTTAGGTTTCTTCCCAATGTGGGTGGAATAAGCCGAGCTTTCCTCTTTGAGAAGGCATGTAGATTGCAGATAGTTGTCGATGTCCCGGTGGAGTACCTTTGCCGTAGTGCGGAACATAAAATCTCTGAATATACTCAGGTCTTCGCTGTCACGGGCGGCGATTAGTGATTTGATGTAATCCTCCTTGTCTTCCTTTAATATGATTGAAGGTATCAATCCGAACTCGAACTGGAGTTGGTTCATCAGAAGACGGGCCATCCTGCCGTTCCCGTCGGTCCAAGGGTGGATGGTGACCAACTCGAAATGAGCATCGAAACTTATTGAATATAACTGATTAAAATCCTTGCCCTTACTACCTCGCCTCGCTTCGTTGATCCGATCGCACAACTCGGCCAGTTTTGCGGGAACCTTGCTGTAATTCATGTAGGATTTGCCACCGAACCCTGCTGTGACATTCAGCAGACGCAGTTGCCCCCTTGCGGAAGAGAAGTCTCCTAAAGCAGTTTTGTACTCTTTCCCGGTGTTCTTCATTACTAAGGATGAAAGCTCCGTCAGCATTTCTATCGTTATCGGGGAATGCGCTCTGGCATATTCAATTGACTTCTCATAGGCTGCCTTTAGGTCGAGATTCATGTTCTGTTCCTCAATGCTTTTGCCTTTGATGCTGATCCCATGGTCGAACATGATCTGGTTCTCGACCTCAGTTATCGTCGAACCCTCTATCGCAGTGGAATGCGTGACAAGGGAGTACAGATAGAACTTATCGTAATCTATCTGTTTGTCGATGCCCAGCCTCCGATATTCATAGATGATATTTTCAAGTTCAGTCGCCATATGTTTCTCCCTACTTTTTCTGCGAATATAGCGATTTTCTCCCTATTATTATGTTTTCCTCCCTACTTTTCGGTTTGATGACAACAATATATAGTCTGTAGTCAAGTCGCCAAGGCCAGTTATTCGAAGAGGCAGTCCATCGTGAGGTCATTCTGGACAATGTTCCAATATTTGTTATGGGAGACTCCAAATGTGGTTATGAAGGCGAGGTGCAATGCCTTTCGGGTGCCGGACACTGTTCTGAACACCGATAGCTTTGATTCAAGCGCTTTGGCGTAAGAACCTTCTATTACAAAAATGTCTTTTGAATATTTCATCTCACAGACCGTGACCACATTGTCTCCTCTGTCAATCAGAAGGTCGATCTGCGCACCAGCGTGTGTTTCTGTCTGCGATGTCCTCCAGGAAGCCACGTTAGACAGGATCCCGGATATTCCCAACTCTTTTTTGATTTGCGGAATATGCTGGAGGCAGACCCTTTCGAACGCCAATCCCGCCCAAGTGTTGTGCTCGCTTGTCAGATACGTGTGAGACCAGTAATTCTCATCTGCAAACCTGTCCTTGAGAATGCAATGGTAATAGAACAATGTGTAATTGTCTATCAATTGATAGACAGCGTCTTTCTCCTTCTTGCCAAATGACGTGTAGTGTCTGATGAAACCGCATTCCTCAAGATCCTCCAGAATGGCCTTGAATGTGCCGCCGTCCTCGATTCCTGTCTTTGTCAGAATTTCCTGACGAGTCAATCCGGCTTTCTTACCGTTAAGAGACTCAATTACTTTGATGAATTTTTCCGGTCTGTTGAAAAGCACCTGATACAGAGCCCCGAACTCATCTTTCAGTTTGGCGTTTTCCGCAAAGAACAGCTCGTCCACATTCTGAGCCACACTCAGCTCTCGCCTGAGAAAACTCCAATAATAAGGGATTCCTCCCAGAATCATGTACATCTCCAACACGTCCTTACGAACCATTGAAAGCCCGGCTGCGGATGCGTACTGCTCACATTCTGATAACGTGAAAGGTGCGACTTTGATCTTTTCGGTAATCCTGCCTCGAAGGCCGTCCTTGTTCTTCAAAATCTTTTTTGTAATCCAAGATGTGGCACTTCCGCACACAATCAACACGATGTCTTTCTGTGGCCTTGCCGTGGCCCACCCATTCCAGAAGTGCTCCAAGGCACTGACCATTTTAGACTTGGGAGTGTCCATCCATGGAAGCTCATCAATGAATATCACCTTTTTGCCGGCAGGTGCGGATTCTATCAACAGTTTAAGTTTATCGAATGCCTCAAACCAGGTTTTGGGAACGGAACACTGACCTAATCCGGCATTCCTGAGGGAATCCCTGAATGCTGTAAGTTGATTTCTCAAGTCACCTTTGGCGACACCGGTATGCTGGAACGTAAACTGATAGTTGAATGCCTCGCGGATCATATATGTTTTGCCTACACGCCGCCTGCCATAGACAGCGCAAAACTGAGATTCGTTCTTTTCCAACAGTCCCCAAAGGGTGCGGCATTCCTTTTTACGTCCGATAATCATAATTACTAAAATATGGTTTCCGCTGCAAATATAATAAAAATATGCCTATAGCCAGCGGAATCTTGTAGATTTTACCCATATTCCGCTAGATATAGCGATGCTTTTGGCGTATTGCATATTAAAGAATCTTTTTGCGGATTTCGGGGTGAAACAAAAAATGGCTGACCGGGAACGGTCAACCGTTGTAATATTCATTGAAAAGGAACCGCTACTTGTACTTGCGCTGGGCCTCGTAGTCGGCCTTGACCTGTTCAAGGAGTTTGTCCGCTTTGGCGTAGCCGTCGGCTGGGGCTTTCCAGATGATCGCGAAGAGGATCACACCAACGATGCCCAGAGCGATGGCTACCTCGAAGACCGAGTTCCAGCCGAACTTGTCGGCAAGGGCTCCGAAGACGAGACCGGAGATGGCGGTGCTGGCGTAGCCGAGGATGCCGGCCATTCCGTTGGCTGAGGAGGCGACACGTTTGGTGGCCTGGTTGGACAGGCATATTCCTATAAGAGCCTGAGGCATGTAGATGAAGAAGCTGGCCATTATGATCAGGGCCACTGATAGGCCTCCCATCTCCTTAGGAGTGAGCCAGAAGAGGATGAAACAGGCTGTTGCGCTAGCGAGGCCTATGAGGCAGGTTCTGTGGGCCTTGCTGCCGAAGAACTTGTCCGTTGCCCAACCGGCCAGAAGGGTTCCGACGATGCCGAGAACCTCGGTGATGCCCACTACTGTCGAGGCGGTCTGGATGCTGAGGCCTCTGTCTTGAGTCAGGAAAGTTGCTCCCCAGTCCAGAATCGTGAAGCGGATGATGTAAATGAAGAAGTTGGATGTCGCAAGAATCCAGACGATAGGGTTTTTGAACACCATCTCCTTGACAAATCTCTTGTAGGCGAAATCGGTGAACTCTTTAGGTTCAGTTACGACTTCCTTCACAGGGGCGTTGTCGTCAATCTCCTCAGGATCAGGCAGACCGACCGAGGCCGGGGTGTCCTTGAGGCCGAAGAGAACCAGAACGGCTCCAGCGATGGCTAGGAGCGCTGGCACGAAGAAGCACCACTGCCAGGCCGAATAGGAGAAGTGGTTGAGGATGAATGTTCCGCAGAGGAACGCCACGAGGCTGGCTCCGATGGAGTGCGAGCTGTTCCAGATGGCCTGCTTGGTGGCAAGCTCTGAAGGCTTGATCCAATGGGCCATGAGGCTTCCGCAAGGAGGAAATCCCATTCCTTGGGTGTAACCGTTTATCAGCCAAAGACTTCCTATGAAAGCAACCATCCCCATTGTGGCCTTGCCCTCACCGTCCATGAAATTGAACAAGCCGTTCATCTCAGGGCTGAAGCCTATGAATATGTTCACGAGCGCGGAGAGGAAAAGTCCCGCTGCCATCATCTTCTTGCGGCTGACGCGGTCAGCGATGAAGCCGTTGATGAACCTTGAGAGGCCGTAGATGATTCCGTGCAGGGTCAGGAACAGGCCGAGCTTGACCTTGCTAATTCCAAGCTCTGCCTCAAGGGCCGGCATCGTGATGCTGAAATTCTTCCTTACGAAATAGAAAAGGGCGTAACCGATCATCAGGATGATGAGGGTTCTCCACTGCCAGTAGTTGTACTTCTTTTTGATTGATTGATCCATTTTTTAGCGTTTTAAAAACGGGGGACACAAAGATACAAAAAACACCTTTCTTAATGAAGAAATTGTTATTTTTGTAAAATATGACTACGCTGTTCGGTCGCTGATCTTGTCGAAGCGCACCGGGCACTGAAACGACCGGTTGGTTCGACAGGCTTACCAACCATCTAGGCGGTCCCTGAGCCTGTCGAAGGGACTGGGCAATGAAAGAATTAATTATCAATGAATATGACAGAAAACTATAACAAAACCCTCTCTCCGGGGCAGAAGGCCAAGCTCCGCCGGATCAAGCATTTGGCCTTGGATATGGACGGCACCATCTACATGGAGAACAACATCTTCCCTTTCACCATCGAGGTGCTCGACACGATGAAAAGGAACGGTGTGGGATATTCATTCCTCACAAACAACCCGACGAAGTCGGTGGAGGATTACCTCAAGAAGCTCGCTGGGATGGGGATTCCAGCCGATGAGGGGAACATGTACACGACCCCGATCGCCACGATAGACTACATCAAGAAGAATTTACCTAACGTAAAGAAACTCTTCATGTTGGGAACTCCGAGCATGATCGGCCAGTTCGAGAAGGCCGGATTTATCTCCTGTGCCGACGATCCTGATGACGTGCCTGACATGCTGATTGTGGCCTTTGACACCACGCTAGTCTATTCACGCCTTTGCCGCGCCACTTGGTGGGCGAAGCAGGGCATTCCGTACATGGCGACCAACCCGGATTGGGTCTGCCCAACCGATGCGAGGACCGTTTTGGTGGATTGTGGTTCGCTTCAGAAGTGCATCGAGGCGGCTTCCGGAAGAAGGCCCGACAAGGTGATGGGCAAACCGGATCCGACGATGCTCGACGGCATCCGTGACCGCAACGGTCTTCAGGCTGACGAGATTGCTATGGTCGGTGACAGGATTTACACGGACATCGCTATGGGACACAATGCTGGTGCTGTCAGCGTGCTCGTACTCTCCGGAGAGACGACACTTGAGACAGCCTTGAAGGTGGCCGAGGATGCTCGCGTGAACCCTCATCCAGAGCACTATCCCGCTGACTTCATCGTCCGTGACCTAAAGGAACTCAGCGACCTGATTCTTGATAGCCACAAAGACTGATTTCTGGAATCCAGCATGCCGATGAAAGTCCTTTTCATCCACGGACTTGCCTCCTCCGGAGCCTACAAGATGGCGTCCTCCCTGCGGATTCTTCTGAAGGGAAGTGAGGTCATCGCTCCCGATGTCCCCATCGACCCGCGCGAGGCTCTGGATCTTCTTAAAGGAATATGCCGGGACGAGCAGCCTGACCTCATCGTGGGCTTGTCCCTCGGCGGATTCTGGGCGCAGAAACTCCGTGGCTACCGAAAGATCCTCGTCAACCCTGACTTCCACATCTCCCGGCTTCTCCGCACAATGATAGGGGAGCGTGAATATCTTTCCCCACGCAGCGACGGAGCGTTGACGTTCACCGTCACCGAGACGTTGTGTGATGAATATGCCCGTTTGGAAGCCTCTGAGTTTGACGGGCTTTCTTCCGATGAGATCGCCCTGACAACTGGTATGTTCGCTGACCGTGACGAGATGGTGAACTGCAAGGACGAGTTCGAAAGATTTTATCCCGGCAGAGCGCGTTCCTACCCTGGAACCCACCTCCCGAATTACACTGAAATTAAGAAATATATCCTGCCAGAAATCGAATGCGGCCTATAATATATGGCCGTCTCCGTACTTGGATGACTTTTATTTAATGTACAATGAAATATCTTATCAACAACTCCACCGACCCGTATTTCAACCTCGCGTTCGATGAATATTGCCTTGAGAACATCCCGTCCGAAGAACCGTATTTTTTCCTCTGGAGGAACCGTCCAGCTGTGATCATAGGCCTGAACCAGAACGCCTACAGCGAGGTGAATCTAGACTATCTCAACTCGCACGGCATCACGTTGGCCCGCCGGGTCACCGGTGGCGGAGCCGTCTATCACGACCTCCAGAACATGAACTACACGATCATCGGCAAGAACCCGTCCCCACAACCCATGGTGGATGCCCTGCGTCAGCTGGGCGTTCCTGCTGAGTTGACAGGCCGCAACGACATATTCGTGGAAGGAAGGAAGGTCTCCGGCTACGCCCGCCGCGTCTCCCACAATCAGGAGATTATCCACGGCACGCTGATGTATGACGTTGATCTTGACACCCTTATCAAAGTCCTTGACACTCCGACTTCAAAGATGCAGGCCAAAGGAATATCCTCGGTTAAGAGCCGCGTTGCGAACCTGAAGGAGTACCTTCCTCAGTTCAAGTCCTTGGACGAGCTTCAGGCAGCGCTTCAGGAAATTCTCTCAGCTGGAGACGGTCAAATGTCTCTTTCCGCTGAGCAGGTCGCTGAGGTCCGCAAGCAGGCCGACGAGAAGTTCTCTACATGGGATTTCATTTACGGTCACTCCCACGAGGCCGACTTCCATTGCAAGGCCAAACTCTCCTGCGGCACAGTCGAAGCCAACCTCCGTGTGGATCACGGCCTGCTCACCCGTCTCGATTTCACAGGTGATTTCCTCTTCGACACCCCCGCTGATGTGTTGGCCGCCAAGATGATCGGCCTTCGTTACGACCAGCCCGAAGTAAAGTCCTTCCTTGCCTCCCAGCCCATCGCCACCTATTTCCGTGGCGCCACCGCTGACGAACTCGCAAGCCTCCTTTTCAAGCCGACCACCGAGTAACCGTGGAGTCTAAGGCTTTAATAATGAGCGGAATCAATGAACCTTCTCCCACCTCGAAACGATAGGAGAAGGTTCTTCTTATTGTCTGATTTTTAATCGAATGCCCTCCACGGTGACGCAAAGCCCTCAAAACGCTCCCGTCACCCTAATTTTTTACCTCCACGGCAGCAAAATCGCCCAATAATGCTGCCGTTGCTCCCAGATTGTCTCTATTCGGCAACGAATATGTCCGTAAATGCCACCGATTACCCTTAATATAATATAGTAGCGGTCCATGAGCTTGTGGTCGGCAGAACTCAATAATATAGTAGCGGTCCATGAGCTTGTGGTCGGCAGAACTCACCGACCATCGAAGTGTTCTTGGCTTGTAATTTTATGATAGGATGTTGTCCTAAGCTGAAGAACTATTGAAAAGCTGGATTTAGTATTGATTAAAAAGTATTATTAATTCATCTTGGTGTTAATCGTTAATATTCAATTATTTGATAGAATGCTTTACCGTGCTGGTCGAAAAAATATTATCTTCAATCGCTTGTTTGTTGATTAAATAGTATTATATTTGACCCAACACTAAAAATAAAGCCAGATGAAGTCTTTAAGATTATCTATTGTTACAGCCCTGTCGTTAATGACTGTGTCATTCCAGGCTAATGCCGGGGAGTGGATTCGGATCAACCAGGTAGGCTATCTTCCGGATGCCTCCAAGGTTGCGGTTTATGTCAGCAATGACAAAGAACCGCATGTGATTGAGTCTTTTTCTGTGGTAGATGCTGCCACGGGAAAGACGGTGTACGTCTCAAAGTCTGAGGATGTGAGAAATACTGGTGCTCTTGGAGAGTTGAAAACAACCGTAAGGCTTGATTTCTCAAAGGTTACAGTTGAAGGGGACTACATCATCCTGGCAGGCGGGGCGAAATCCTCAAAGCTCAGAATCAGCACGGGTGCTTACGATGGTGCTGCGGACTTTGTCCTTAATTATATGCGCCAACAGCGTTGCGGTTGGAATCCTTTCATGAAAGATAGCTGCCATGTGAAGGATGGGTATATTCGCTACCATCCTACAAAGGAAGGACAGTGGATAGACGTGCGTGGTGGTTGGCATGATGCTTCGGATTGTCTTCAGTACACGACAACTTCGGCCAACGCCATCTATCAGATGATGTTTGCCTATCAAAGCAACCCTGAAGCTTTTGGGGATGAGTACCTAGCAGATGGAACTCCAGGTAAGAATGGCATTCCTGACATCATTGATGAGATTTACTGGGGTTTGGACTGGCTTGATAGGATGAATCCTGAACCGGGTGAGTTCTACAACCAGATTGCTGATGACCGTGACCATGTTGGAATGCGCGAACCAGCAAAAGACATCGCTGACTATGGCTGGGGAAAGAACAATGGCCGTCCGGTCTATTTTGTCACCGGTGAGCCTCAGCAGAGGTATAAGTTTACAAATGCTACCACAGGAACCTCAAGCACTGTAGGTAAATTCGCTTCTGACTTCGCTCTTGGAGCTAAGATTCTTGCTCCTTTTTATCCAGAGTTCGCAGCAAAGATAGGTGCGAAGGCTGCCGGGGCTTACCAACTTGGTATTGACAAGCCGGGAGTGTGTCAGACAGCTTCAGTCGTCTCACCTTATATTTATGAGGAAGATAACTGGGTTGATGACATGGAACTCGCTGCGATGGAATTGTTCCATAGCACTGGAGACGCGAAATATCTTTCTCAAGCTATTGAATATGCTAGAAGAGAGCCTGTGACCCCTTGGATGGGAGCCGACAGTGCAAGACACTACCAGTGGTATCCGTTCATGAACATGGGACACTACCATCTTGCTAAAGATGGCAATTCCAGAGTCTCAGCAGAGTTTATCCGTAATTTAAGATCTGGAATCCAGAGAACATTCGAAAAGGCTGACGGGACTCCTTTCTTTTATGGAATCCCATCAATTTGGTGCTCCAACAATCTCACTACTGCCATGCTGACTCAGTGCATTCTCTACCGTCAGCTCACTGGTGATGAGACCTACAAGGAAATGGAAGGGGCGCTTAGGGACTGGTTGCTTGGCTGCAACCCATGGGGTGTCTGCATGATCGTGGAAATGCCTGGTGCTGAGGTCTATCCAACCCAGCCACATTCTTTCATCGTGAATCTGCATTTTGGCAACACCACTGGAGGACTTGTTGACGGCCCTGTTTACAGCACTATATTCTCAAGTTTGAAAGGCGTGAATATGGAGGGAGGTATCAATTATCTTGATGTCCAGCCGGGAACCATGGTTTACCATGACAGCACTCGCGACTATTCTACTAATGAGCCTACGATGGATGGAACGGCATCTCTAACCTTCCCGTTCTCTGCCTACGAGATGGAGGGTGCGGCTCTCAAAGGAATGAAGAAAGACAAAAATGGAGTTGTGGATAGGGTTAACGCTAACGAGAAGAAGGTCTATCTTGTCTTTACAGCGCATTACAGTTCAGATGACAAAGGACATTTTGAGAATTTTGATGGTGTCGTTCCTGTCTTGAACACCCTCAAAGCCAAAGGTGTGAAGGGCTCATTCTTCCCAACAGGTGAGTGCTTTAGGCAGTCAAAGTACAAGGCTCCAATCAAAAGGATTATCAGAGAAGGGCACTATCTGTCAGCTCATTCCGACAAGCACCTTTTGCTCTGCAAGGGACGTACAAATCTGGTGACAGCCGATTCTCTTGTCCGTGATATTCATAACATGGAAGCCGAACTTGAGCGTTTCGGACTTAAGAAAGAGCAGTTCAGCTGGATGATTCCACCTTACGAGACATGTAATGAATTTTCTGCATATATTCTTAAAGGACTTGGCTACAAGCTAGTTAATCCGACTTCTGGACTTGTTACAGGGCTCGACTGGGCCGCAAAGGGTGAGGCTGGCTATCGTAGTGCCGAGACTTTGGTTCAGAACATTTGGGATTTTGACGACAAATTCGGTCTCAATGGTGCGGTCATTCTCGTCCATGCAATGAACTATCCTGGCAGGACGAAAGAGGATCGTGTCTATTCTCATCTGGATGAAATCATTGACGGACTTCGTGCGCGTGGATATTCCTTCGGTACATTTAAAGAACTCTAACATTGGAGTAGAATTATGGCGATAATAGCTATAGATTTAGGGGGCACTAAGGCACTGGGAGCGGTTTTCGAAGCTTCTGGGAAAATGTACGCCAGACAAGTGAAACTCCTTGATGGGGCGAAAGGTGATGCTGTGGGAGACATAGTAACCGACCTCATCAAAGCCTTGCTCGACTCGTATCATGGTGAAAGGATAGAGGCTGTGGGAATATGTGTACCTGGAATTGTCTTTTCCAAGCAGGACGTTGTTTGGGCCCCGAATATTCCCGGTTGGGAAAAATATCCCCTCAAGAAGCGGATTACTGATGTGGTCGGCCCTGACGTGAAAGTAGAAATCGAGAGTGATAGGACCTGCTACATCCTTGGAGAGGTTTGGCAAGGTGCTGCCAAGGGATGCGACAATGCCATCTACATTGCGGTCGGAACAGGCATTGGAGTCGGTATTCTGGTTGATGGAAGGGTACTCCATGGTGCGGAAGACATCATCGGTGCCGCTGGTTGGATGGCACTTCATTACCCGTATCAACAGGAATATATTCCTACAGGGTGCTTTGAATATTATGCCTCAGGCAACGGTATCGCCACTCAGATGCAACGCTCTCTACGTTGCAACCGCAACTATAAAGGGGTGATGAGTGGTAAGCCAATAGAGGAGATTACATCCCACGATGTTTTTGATGCCTATCACAAAGGTGATCGTCTTGCTGCGAAGGTTTTGGACAAGGCTGTTGAGATGTGGGGAATGGCTGCTGCGAACATGGTCAGCCTATTGAATCCCGAAAAAGTTATCTTTGGGGGAGGGGTGTTCGGCCCAGCAGAAGAGTTTATCGGAAGGATTTATGATGAGGCTTGTAAATGGGGGCAGCCGATTGCGATGAAGAACGTGGAGTTTCGCGTCTCTGAGGTTCAGGGAGAAGCTGCCTTATACGGATCGGCCTATTTGGCATTCAGGACTTTAGGATGACATGAAAAAGGTTGTTGATATGAGTAAATATTCCACTACATCAGTTTTTGTTTCGGCTTGTGCTGGGATGGCATTTTTCGGAATAGCAATGCTTTCTTTGGCTCCGATTCTCGGAAAACTGAATAGCCTTGTTGTAGGTGCTAACAGTCTTCCATCAACGATGTCCTTGGGGATACTCTTGGGAACTATCTTGTTTGGCCCTGTGGTAGATCGTTTTG
This sequence comes from Bacteroidales bacterium UBA755, assembly GCA_002297815.1. Taxonomy (GTDB): domain Bacteria; phylum Bacteroidota; class Bacteroidia; order Bacteroidales; family UBA932; genus Cryptobacteroides. The sequence continues at coordinate 12,907 of DBKH01000002.1, forward strand.
GCTACAAATGGCTTTTGGTAGCAAGTTCTGTACTTGCCCTTGCAGGACTTCAAGGATTGGCGAATTTTAGGGAGATAGAGATGCTTCATGCTTCCATCTTTTGCCTTGGTCTAGGTGGAGGCATTCTAAACGGTGAGACAAATGCCCTTGTGTCGGACATTTATGACGATGACAAGAGGGGCGGTCGCCTTGGCCTTCTCGGAGCATTTTATTGCGTGGGAGCCTTGCTATGGACTCTGTTGAATTATTTCATAGTTGACTACACCATGCCTTTGAACGCTGTGTCGGTTGTGATGGCGGTTTTCATACTCTTTTTTATGATAATCCGCTTTCCTTCTGCCAAACCAACAGAAAACTTGTCGGTGAAGAAGTCTCTTGGCCTTCTAAAGTATCCTGCCCTATTGCTCTTTGCCATAGTCCTTTTCTTTGAAAGCGGTTTTGAGGGCGCACAAGGTAACTTTACGGTCTCCTATCTGTGTGACAAAGGGGAGATGAGTATGTCCTCCGCTACTCTTGCAATGACATGGTTCACTATCGGGATGCTTGTAGGAAGACTTCCTCTTGGCGCTATCCTTGGGAAATTGGGTGCTCTCGGTACTCTTTACTCCTATCTTTCAGCCGCCCTTGCCGGAGTGCTGTTGCTGCTTTTCGGAACAGGAAGTGTGGTCTCTGCCTATCTCTCAATGATTCTAATTGGCTTCGGAGTTGGTGCTACCTATCCAGTCATACTCAACTACATAGGTGGAGCTTTCCGAGAACTGTCTGGCACTGCCATTTCGATAGCCCTTTTCATAGCCTTGCTGGGGCAGTATGCTTTCAACAAAATGACCGGAGCTGCTTTTGATGCCGGGCACCAGATTTATTTGCCTATCCTTCTTGCCGCAGCAGTTGCCAGCATGATGGTACTCGTCCCTATTGCTGTCAAAGTCTCATCGCGGATGAAGAAATGACATTTTATGAATATTCAGATTACTTAATAGTTTAACTTTAAAATCAACAAGCAATGTTAGCAAACGAATGGAAACAGAACGCTTTCGATGTAATGAATGAAATCGAAGCAACTCAGATGGAACAAATCAAGAAAGTCGCCGAGGTTATGGCTGACTGCATTCAGTCAGGTCATCTCGTACACACTTTCGGATGCGGTCACGCAAACCTTCCAATTGAGGAGATGTATCCAAGAATCGGTGGTATCGTAGGATTCCATCCTCTCTGTGAGCTTCCTCTTACATTCTTCACACACATCGTTGGTGAGATGGGTATCAATCAGTTCCTGTGGCTTGAGAGAGAAGAAGGCTATGGCCAGGCGATCATGCAGAGCTGGAACTTTGACAAGGACGACCTTCTTTGGATTTTCTCCCACACTGGAGTTAATGCTGTGAACATTGATGTCGCCAACGAGGCTCACAAGCGTGGAATGAAGGTCATTGTCTGCGGATCTGCCAGCAGGACAGGTGACAAAAAGCCTCGTCACTCAGGTGGAAAGAACCTTTTCCAGATCGCTGACTATGTGGTGGACACATGCTGCCCTCTTCAGGATGCATCCGTGACTTTGAAGGATCATTTCGACAAGATCGGCCCTCTTTCCACAATGGCTTCTGTTACATGCGTGTGGATGATCATCACGACTGTCTGCGAGATTCTTGCCGACCGTGGAGTGAAACTTCACATCAATCCATCTCACAACATCCCTGGTGACACTACCGCCAGAGAGCGCCTTGCCGAGTGCATCGCTGCCTATAAAGAAAGCGTTAAGGGCTGCTAGTTAATCCCTAAAAAACACTGAAACACATAAAGATTCCCCTCTGTCCGCCTTGTTGGAACCACCGTGTTCCGGAAGGCTCTCAGAGTGGGGAAAGGGGGATCTTTATCTTTACCAATTTAAATCAACCCAAAAACAGTTGTTATGCAACACACAGAAAAACACTCTCTCATTCCTTGGACTCTCAAGGTCTGTGCTGCTGTGCTGTCGCTTTTCGGGATTGGAATAATCCCATTGAGCGCGCAGTCTGTTCTGAGCGGTACCGTGGTTTCTGCCTCGGACGGACAACCTCTTGTTGGAGCGTATGTTCTTGTACAAGGAACAAACGTAGGAACATCTACGGACGTTGACGGTACTTTTAGACTGGATGTCTCATCTGGAACCATTTTGGAGGTGTCTCAGATGGGCTATGTCACACGTCAGGTAAAAGCTTCTGATGGAATCAAAATAGCTCTTGAAGAAGACCAGTTATGGCTTGACGATGTCGTTGTTGTCGGCTATGGCGTTCAGAAAAAGAAACTCGTAACAGGTTCAACAGTACAAGTAAAAGGTGAAGACATCGCCAAACTCAACACTGTTGATGTGCTTGGAGCATTGCAGTCTCAGTCTCCTGGTGTCAACATCGTACAGAACAATGGATTCCTTGGATCAGGATTCAAGGTCAACATTCGTGGACTGGGAACAATCGGTGATTCCGCTCCTCTGTACGTAGTCGATGGAGTGGCCAACGGAAGCATCTCCGCACTGAATCCATCCGACATCGAATCCATTGATGTGCTGAAAGACGCTGCCTCTGCCGCAATTTACGGAGCCAGAGCTGCCAACGGTGTCATCCTCATCACCACAAAGAAAGGAAAAGAGGGACAGGCTTCTGTCACTTATGATGGCTACTTCGGTCTTCAGAACCTTTATAAGATTCCTACGCTTCTGTCCGCAAGCGAGTACATGCAGATTCAGGATGAGTCCAGAATGATGGATGGTCTCGCTCCTTACAATTGGGAGAACTACATCGGCTCACGTATCTATAAAGCAATAAAGGAAGAAGGTTGGACTGGTACCAACTGGCTCAAGGAAATCACCAATGAGGACGCTCCGGTTCAGAACCATTCTGTGAATGTTACTGGCGGGTCGAAGACGGGAACATATTCAATAGGACTTGCTTACACTGGGCAGGATGCCACGATGGGAGTTCCTTCTTCCATACCTCATCTTGACCGCTATAACTTTAGGGTAAACTCTGAGAACACTGTCTTTAAGAAGGGTTCATTGGACATCCTGAAAGTCGGCCAGACCCTTAACTACCGCTATCAGAAGACCACAGGTGCTTTCGCTACTGAGGGTATCTATTGGAACGGTGTCCACAACATGCTTGTCATGAGTCCGCTCATGCCTGCCTATAATTCTGATGGAAGCTATTATGTCTATGAGGATAGGGTGGCAGACGGCTATAATTGGGACACTGCCAACGGAGCAGCGAAGAACCCGATTGCCTACATGGACTACGCTTCTAACCAGAATGTGTCGAAGAGCCATTATCTTCAGGCCAGTGTGTATGCCGTGCTCCAACCAATCGCCAACCTCAACATCAAGAGCCAGTTCGGCTACATGATGAGCGCATCAAGTTCTCGCTCCTACATGCCTGAATATGACCTCGATGCAACAGCTAAGAGAGAAATGGATCAGGTTTCGCAGAGCATGTCTTTGTCGAACCGTTGGTCATGGGAAAACACAGCGAGCTACTCCTTCAACATTGCAGAGCACCAGATTGATGCCCTCATCGGAAGTTCTTTGGAAAAATGGGGCTATGGTGAGTCCCTCAGCGCAAGTAATGTGAATTCCAACTTTGGAGATCTTGAACATGCTTACCTTTCTAACGTGTCCACGACACCTTCCTCAATGTCAAGTATCAGTGGATCTCCATCCCAGAAGAACTCCATCGCTTCCTTCTTCGTCCGCGCAAACTGGAACTGGAAAGAAAAGTACATGGCTTCTGCCACGATGCGTGCTGACGGTTCTTCTGTCTTTGCTAGAGGCTACCGTTGGGGCTATTTCCCTTCATTCTCAGCTGGTTGGGTCATTACCAACGAGGATTTCTTTAAAGGACTAGGACTTGACGGAGTACTTGATTTCTTCAAGCTTCGTGCATCTTGGGGACAGAATGGTAACTGCAATGTAACTGGTTTCCAATACCTTTCACTCGTGACTTCTAACAATGGTTACGGTGGCTATGTTTTTGGCGACGTCATCGACAAGCGTGACATCGGAACCTATGCCTACAAACTCACTAACTCCGAATTGAAATGGGAAACTTCTGAACAGACCAACATCGGCTTTGATGCCCGGCTGTTTGGCAATCGCCTCGGAGTAGAGTTCGATTGGTACAATAAACTCACAAAAGACTGGCTTGTGGTGGCTCCTGTGCTTTACTCCTATGGTGCCAATGCTCCTTATGTCAATGGTGGAAACGTCAAGAACCAAGGCTTGGAGTTCGGCTTGCACTGGAATGACAATCTTGGAGATGTGTTCTATGGAATCAATCTAACTGGAGCGCACAACAAGAACAAAGTCACCAAGATTGCCAATGCCGATGGCATTATCCACGGAACTGGCAGCATCCCTTGGGAGGGAGCGGAGGAACTCTACCGGGCTGAGGTTGGAATGCCTATCGGCTATTTCTACGGCTACAAGACAGCAGGTGTTTTCCAGAATCAAGCAGAGATTGATGCCTATGAAGGTGCTCTCTTGAATGGGGACAACACCAATCCGGGCGATGTCATCTATGTTGACACTAACAACGATGGAGTAATTGATGCAAAGGACCGTACTATGATTGGAGATCCTCATCCTGACTTCACGCTAGGATTATCCTTCAATGTAGAGTGGAAAGGAATAGATCTCTCAGTGTCTGGCTTCGGTGCGTTCGGACAGCAGATCTTCAAGTGCTACAGGGACTTCTCCTCTTCACCTCTGAACAACTACACCACTGACATTCTGAAAAGATGGACAGGTGAAGGCTCTTCTAACAAGTACCCTCGTCTTGCCAGCTCTTCAAACAGCAACTGGAACAAAATCTCTTCTCTTTACATTGAGGATGGAGACTATTTCAAGGTGCAGAACATAACCCTTGGCTACGACATTGCCAAGGCGTTCAAGAAGTTCCCTCTCAAGACATGCCGTGTCTATGTGACTGGACAGAATCTCTTTACATTCACTTCGTACTCCGGAATGGATCCGGAGATCGGCTACGGAGGTGGCAGCGGCTGGGCTCAAGGCATTGACTTGGGCTACTACCCAAGCGCCCGCACCATCCTTTTCGGAGTTAACCTCAAATTTTAGAAGGAGAAATGAATATGAAAAAGATCATAATCAATCTAGCCCTTGCCGTGGCAACGGTGTTTGTAATGTCTGCGTGCGAGGACTTCCTCGACACCAAAAACCTTACTCAGAAGACAACCGAGAATTTCCCAGAGACAGAGAAAGACGCTCAGGAGATGGTAACAGCTATCTATGCCCATCTGCTTTTCGAGAGTCCAGAAACTTCTTCACAGTTCTATATTGCTCAGCTTGCCGGAGACGATTGTCTTGGTGGGAACCTTTCTTACTCAGGAAACTGTGCCACCAACTTCCTCTTGTACAAAGACAATCTCAACGGATGGCTTTCGTTGTGGGACCGCGACTACACTCTCATTAACAGAGCCAATAGCGCCCTCGCATCATTCGGAAACGTGAAATCATGGTCCTCAGAAGAGGAGATGAATCGTCTTATTGGCGAGACATATTTCCTTCGCGCGTTTGCTTATAACGAGCTTGTTCAGATTTTCGGTGGCGTTCCGCTAAGGACCAACACTGAGACTGTCAATCTTCCAAGAGCTAGCGTTGATGAAGTTTACACTGTCATCGAAAGCGACCTCCTTCAGGCCATTAGCTTGATGCCGAAGAAAATCTACACTGCCGGCTCCCCAATGACCGGTCATGCAACCAAATATGCCGCTGAGGCAATGCTTGCCCGTGTGTTCCTCTTTTACACTGGACGTTACGGGAAAGAAACTCTTCCTGGCGGAACGACCAAGGCTGAGGTTATCGAACATCTTGAGGATTGCATCAACAATTCTGGTCACGACCTTGTGAAGGATCAACGTGAGATCTGGGGCTACACCAACACCACGGTCAACAGCAACAATTCCGGCTACAGGTACCAGTACCCGATAGATCATGACCTGCACTGGGTTGGAAACAGCTGCGTGGAGACTGTTTTCGCAAATAAGCACAACCTCACGTCAAACTGGACCTACACTTGGTTCTCTAACACATGGTCAATGTTCTGCTCTCCATCAAACGACAACAGAGACATCAAGCAAAGCTATCCTTTCAGCTTCGGTTGGGGTGCTGGACCTGTCTCTCCGAAAATGGTTGATGAATGGAAGGATTGGGCTGCAAAACAGGCTTACACAGATGGTTACACAGAGGATCCGCGTCTTACTGGTTCTATTTGGTCCTACACTGCGTACGATCCGAACAACAAGGGCAACGTCCTCCTTGACAGAAAACTCGACAAGGGTGAGCCAGATTACACCGTTTCCTATCGTTACTACGAGCAGACTGGCTACTTCCAGAAGAAGTACATCAATGTGGGCGCGTGGGATGACGAATCCAATTCTTTCAAGAACTCTTGGGCTCTTGTTGAGAATCCGGGTGTCACGGCTCAGACTTCCGCACAGCTTGTTCAGACGACTGACCTCATCCACATCCGTTTCGCTGATGTGTTGCTCATGCACTCCGAACTTACCGAGACCGCTGATGGCATCAACAGAGTTAGAGGGAGAAGCCATCTGGCTCCAGTGTCTTACTCTTTGGAGAATCTCAAGAACGAGCGCCGTTGGGAGCTTGCGTTCGAGTCTATTCGTTGGTTCGACCTTCTTCGCTGGGCAGGTCCAAGCCTTGAGTCTGCGGGTAAGATTCTTAATGAGCAGACTGGTTTCGACCTGATCAATGAAGGAATAGTCACCCCGATGGTAAAGTATGACTATGCAGCCCGTCTTAAACAGACCCAAGGCTATTGGCCTATTCCTCAGGATGAGATAGACATTGCTGGTGGAACGCTTGAGCAAAACCCAGGATGGGACGCTTCCGCAGCATTCGTGGATTGGAATAACTTCAAATAGCAGAAGAGATCATGAAAAAGATTAGTATAATCACGACTATTGCGCTCATAGTGAACGCAGTGGCATGTACTCCGATAGAGGATAAGTCGTTGCGTGACGACTACATCACCAATGCCGGAACTCCTGTTACATCGGAAGAACTTACATCCTATCTCCATGTAGATCAACCGTATCCTAACACGGACACTGCTGTGGAAGGGGATCAGATTATCACTCTGAAGAATGATCGTCCAGAAATAGGAGGTGTGTGGCATGTTGTCACTTCCATGGGTGAGACTATCCTCAAAAGCGACAGTTGCACCTACACTTATGAGTCTAACGGTGAGTTCGAGGTGTACTATGTGGCCCTTTCCGCGGGGAAGATTGTTGAGTCAGCGCACTTCCCGATCACAGTTACCAATGTCTTTGATCCATGGGCAGGCTATCTGACCGGAGCCAAGGACAAAGCTGACAGAGACGCGAAGAAAACCTGGACTTGGAGGGAGGTTTCTTGGGGCTCTGTCTGCAATATGGGTGCGCACGGTGGCTGGAAGTACGCTTCCGCTGGCTACACTCCTGAGTCTAACTTCTGCTGGTGGGGCAATGTCAAGATGAGCGATGTATCTATAGACGAAAAGATGGTGTTTGAATATGCAGGTAGCAAGATGACTACCTACAATGCCGATGGCTCAGTTAAGGCCACGGGAACATTCGGATTCAATAAGGAGGTTCCAGAGGACGCTGTACTTGGCAGCCTTGTGACCACAGCTCCTACAATCGGGGCAAGGTACGATGAAGTCGGACAGGGACAGAACAACTCTTTCTATCTGCTCACTTTTGACAATGACTACATTACAATCTTCCATAAGACCCCTTCTTCCGCAATGGCGGATTGGAGTGACTATGGGTGGTACGCTTACTTCAAGGCTGTGAAATAACAGCAGCCATATTACTTCAAGGGAAGGTGGGCCGAGTGGGAAACCGTTGGCCCTCCGACCTTTAACTTTTGAATATTCATAATTATCATCAGATGATGACATCCTCGCATATTCATTTACTCTTGTTGGTTTTCGCTGTTGGCCTTGTCGTCAGTTGTTCGGGAAAAGCTACTATGACGATAGATGGCAGCATTGACAGTCGCTACGATGGCCAGACTATATTCCTTGTGCCTGTGCCCCATGCTACTGCAGAGACGGTTGATTCCTCCAAGGTGAAGAATGGAAGGTTCCGCTTTAGGGCGGATGCATCCACCGTGAGGATGTGTGATGTCACCATTTCAAACAAAGCTCATGCTTCGTTTGTACAAAGGCTTCTTGTTGTGGTGGAACCAGGAACGCTTGAAGCGCATTTGGACACAATAAGTTCGGCTCGTGGCACACCTCTTAATGAATCGCTCCAGTCTTGGAAGGAGAAACTTCAACAAGGGGATGATGTGGAATCGGTGACGATGAACGTAATACGGAACAACCCTAATCCGTTAGGAGGGTATTTGTATTACATTTATGAGCGGGTGATGACTGATTCACAAAAGAGAGAGTTGGACTCACTGGGAATTAATAACTACCGTCCAGATGTCAACTAAGAAATCTACGCAAAGACAATTATTCCTAGCAGGCGTGGCTTTCTTAGGGATGTGGGCTCTGTTCCAGACCCTTTGCCCGTACCATTTTGCCTTCAAAGAACAGGCTGATTATTTTCTGCTTGATCGCACGTTTGTCCTGTCGTTTCTCAAGAAACCGGCTTTCCTGAGCGAATTGGCAGGTGGTTGGCTGACACAGTTTTTCATGCTGGTCGGATTTGCTCCGGTGGCTCAGACTCTGCTTTGTGTTCTGATGTGGATTGGAATGATCATTTCTCTAAAAAGAGAAGGGGCGTTTTCTCCATTTCTTATTGCGCTGATTCCCACTTTTTTGGAAGGCGCCCTTTCTTGTATTTTTGAGTATCCAGTCAGCATGACCATTGGCTCAGTAGTGGCCGTTTGGATTGCCGTTGCTTGCCAAATGTGCCAAAGACGTTTACAAAAGCCAATTGAAATTCTAGCTCTGCTGCTCGGCTATCCTCTGCTCGGAGCCAGAGTTTTTCTTCTTTTGGCCTTGCTCCTTTTCAGAAATCGGAAAGAATCGTGGTACGGATTGTTCCTTTTGGTTTTGGAGATAGCAGAGATTCTTCTGTTGAGGAATGCCTACATGCTTACCGCTGCTCAGGCTTTTGTCTTTCCGATTGTTCCTGGCTACTATTTCGGACATATTGCCTTCATTTTTGCTGTTGAGGCTGGCACTTTGCTCGCAGCCATTTTAAGCGTCTCATCTGACAGGTGGCTGAGACGATTCTTGATAATAACTTGTAGCTGGATGGTCGTCTCTATGTTCTGCTTTACTGTAAAGCCTAAAGAGGAATGGGACATTAAAATCAGTTCTCTGGCATTTTACGGGAAATGGGACAAAGTCCATGAAATGGGTAAGGCAAATCCGTACAAGAGTGTGACGGGGGCCTATTTCTACAACGCTGCCTCAAGTCGAAGCGGTAGGTTGCCGGAGGATATTCTTGAAGCCTATCAGCCATTGTGGAAAGGTTTGTTCCTCAGTGTCAATGAGAACACCGGCTATAGGAGGGTTTTTGACAGCGTTGAGGCTCTGATGTTATGTGGGGATTTCGCTCAGGCACAACATTCCGCTCTCCTTGGCATGACATTCACTCCGAGGCAACGTTCCTCTAGAATGGTTCGGAGACTTTGTGAGATAGCGATGGCGAATGGAGACTTAGCTGCCGCTAAAAAGTACGCAGGCATGCTTGAAAAAACATCGCTTCATGCTGGATGGGCTTCGTCCGTGCTTTCAATGCTAGAGTCGGGCGATAGATTGCCGGTAAATAGTAGTGTCGACGACATCCTATTCAGTGCAAATGACTGGTTCGCCTCTCTTCGTAATCTTGCAAGAGTAAACGATGCAGCGTTGGACCGTCTGTTGTGCCTTGATCTTATGATAAAGGACCTCGCCTCTTTCAGAAATGACTATGACACCTACTACAAGCCAAAGCACTCTTCCGCTCCGGCATTGTACCAGCAGGCACTGATGATGACTTTTGACGAGAATATCTCACCAACGGAGCAACTTTCTGAATATGCCATAGCCTCTGACGTGTACGAAATGTGTCTTGATTTCGTCTCAAGACGCGAGGATGGGGTTACTATGACACCTGACTCGATTTTCGGGAAGACATATTGGTACTACTATTATTTCGCGCAACCAAAATGAGAGAACACTATAAAAGACTTGTTATTGCTATCTTGTTGCTGACAACTGCCATAGGATGCCGTGAATCAGTTCGCGTAGCTCCTTCGGATAGTATTACCATGACACCCGACTACAGAGACATTGTCATCCCGTTTAACATTGCCCCATTGAATTTTATGCTGGAAGGAGTTGATGGACGGGTTGAGGTCTTGATTTCCGGCCCGCAAAGAAACTACCGATTTAAGTCCAAGGCTTCCAGAATTGTGTTTCCTTTGAGCAAGTGGCACTCTATGCTGGACAATGAAAAAGGGAATAGGTTGCAAGTGTCAGTGATCCAAGGCGGTTCTGTCGTTCAGAAGTTCTTTTGGGACATCTCGCACGACCCGATAGACAAATGCCTGAGTTATAGACTGATTGAGCCGGCCTACGAAGTTTGGAACTTACACTCGGTCGAAGAACGCGACCTCGAAAGCTACAAGGTCAGAGTCCTAGGCGACAACAACACGACTGATCATTCGTGCATGAACTGCCACACATCGAACAGGACTGTTTCTCCTGCCACATTCTTCCACGTCAGGGGCAAGTCTGGAGGTACTTTCTATGCAAAGGATGGGGCCCTGCGCAAACTGGACACAAAGACAGACAGCACAGCAGGAGCAGCCGTTTATGGAGAAATTGAAAGGTCAGGGCGTTTTGGAATATTCACGACCGCTCAGATAATGCCGATCCTCCATTCCGGGAATATGGAAAGGTTGGAGGTGTTCGACACATCCAGTGATCTGTTCGTTGTGGACTTCCAAGACAATATAGTCTCTGATAACCATTCTGTCAGGGGAGAGGACTATCAAGAAACTTTCCCATGTTTTTCTCCCGATGGGAGGACCATCTATTTTTGCCGTGCGAAGAGCCTCCCTCAGCCTGACAGTACCAAAATGATGCGCTACGATTTGTACTCCGTGTCGTTTGACCCTGAGACAGGGGAGCTGTCGGATTCTCTGACCATGGTTTTCAGCGCTTCTACCCTTGGGAAGTCGGTTAGTTTCCCGAAATGTTCACCTGACGGAAAGCATATTCTTTTCTGCGTCTCAGACTATGGCACTTTCCCTATCTGGCACACGGAGACCGATCTATGGATGTTGGACATCCAGACAGGGAAAGTGGACACGTTGGACGAGGTAAATGATAGATACTCAGACTCTTATCATAGCTGGAGCTCTAATGGCAAATGGATTGTCTGGGCTTCCAAAAGGGAGGACCGTGTCTATGGCAGGCCGTATTTCGCTCATGTGGAAGATGATGGCAGTGTCAGCCGTCCTTTTGTCCTCCCTCAGCGTGATCCATCTTACTATTTAAGTCAGAATCAATCATTTAATATTCCGGAGATGTACCAAGCACCGGAGACATATTCTCATCGCGACATCTCACGGATGTATTTCAAGTCTGTTCCTGAAAAAATGAAATATAAGGAGCGTAATTAAGGATTATTCATTAACTTTATCAACGCAACCGATTATGCGAACAATGAAACGCACTCTGATGCTTGTGGCAAGTTTTTTTGCCATTATCGTTTCATCCTGCGAAAAGGATGACTACAAAAAAGGCGGCCTTCTTCCAGGTGGGGGAGAATCAACGCCTGTTCTTCTGGATAAGGTGTCCGGGAGGAATGTTGTGGCCTACTGTACCTACTACGGGAAGTCCATTCCGGACGTGAATGCGGTGACTCAGATTAACTATGCTTTCGCGGAGCTCTATGTCAAGGATGGCGAGTACAAAGGCTTTAAGCTTCAAGGCGAAGAGTCTAGATTTAAGCAGATTGTAGAACTGAAGAAAAAAGCATCTGATCTTAAGATACTTCTGTCGTTCTCTCACACCGTGGTCAATCCTGATAATGCCCAGGGTGGAGGTTTCTCAAAGATGTCTTCAACCGAGGCTGGTCGTAAGGCTTTCGCTAAGGATTGCCTTGCGTTCTGCCAGAAATGGGGAATAGATGGCGTGGACATAGACTGGGAGATGCCTGGAGTCTCATGGAGTGGGCATGCTTGTGATCCATTGCACGACACAGACAACTTCACTCTTCTGATGAGTCAGCTTAGAGAAACACTTGGAAAGCGCTATCTTGTGACCTATGCTGGTTATGTAAAAGATAAGGTGGTTGGAGAAGATGGTACTAGTAAATATTTTGACTTAAAGGCACTTAAGGACATAGTGGACTATGTGAATGTGATGACCTACGACCTTGATGCTGCTCCTCATCACCACAGTGCCATAGACGATCCGACTGCCTACTGGGATTGGAAGAGAACCTTTGAGGAATATGAAAAAGCGGGTTTCCCGAAAGAAAAAATGATTTTCGGAGTACCGTTCTATGCTAGACATTCATTCTCGGAGAGTCCTACATCAATCGACTACAAGAAAGTTCTGACACTTGATGAGTCATTGTACAAAATCGACAATTGGGATGAAAAGGCCCAATGTCCGTACATTTCTGTCCGAGCTTCTGGTGCTTTCTATGCCGGTTATGACAACGCTAAAAGCATAGCAATCAAGGCTGAATGGGCCATGACCAGAGGAATGACTGGACTGATGTGTTGGGACTATGATGCAGATGACGCAACGGGCACTCTCAGAACAGCTCTTTGGAATGGCGTGATGGACAAAAAATATTAAAAATGAATATGAAGGTTATAAAGATTGTCAATGGAAAGGTTTTCACTCCATCAGGAGTGAGGAACGCCACTGTAATCATTAGAGATGGCGTGATTTCAGAGATAACGGATGATTCAATAGAGATTCCGGACGCGGAGGTTATTGATGCGAAAGGGATGAATGTGGTTCCGGGAGGAATTGACATCCACATCCATGGAGGAGGTGGGCATGAATTTATAGAGGGTACCGAGGAGGCGTTCAAGGCTGCTGTCGAGGCTCATGCCTATTACGGAATGACTTCCATCCTTCCGACTTTGCCAGCCTGCCCCGTCAGTACGATGAAGGAATCTGTCAGAATCTGTGAAAAACTCATGTCCGATCCAGATTCACCTATCTTAGGTCTGCATTTCGAAGGACCTTACCTAAATCCTAAAAAGGTAGGTGCCATCATTCCTGAATATGTAACCCCTCCAATCAAAGGCGACTATGAGTCCATCCTTGACAGCACAAAGATAATCCGTCGTTGGGATGCTTCCCCGGAACTACCTGGTGTGGAAGAATTTGGACACTCTTTGGCGGCTCACGGAGTCCTTGCATCAATAGCCCACACTGTTGCTGAATATCCTGATGTCAAGAAAGCCTTCGATTCCGGGTTCACCCATGCCACTCATTTTTACAATGCCATGACTAGCGTACATAATGTCCGAGAGTACAAGCATGAGGGAACCGTGGAGAGCATTTATGCCATTCCTGAGATGACTGTTGAGGTCATTGCGGACGGCAAGCATATCCCTCCTGTGATTCTCCGTCTTATTTGGATGATTAAGGGTGTCGAAAGAACCGCTCTTATCACAGATGCTCTTGGATGTTCAGCTGGAGGATCAGATCACATTTTTGATCCGAGGGTGGTCATCCATGACGGGGTATGCAAACTATCCGACCACTCCGCTTTGGCTGGAAGCATAGCCACGATGGACCGCCTTGTCAAGACGGCTGTCCAGGCCGGGATTCCGTTCGGTGACGCAGTCAGGATGTCCTCGGAGACTCCAGCACGGATTATCGGTGCCGATGACAGGAAAGGTGTCCTCGCTAAAGGGAAGGATGCCGACATCGTGTTCTATGACAACGACATCGAGCTGAAGTTTGTGATGAGAAGAGGGCAAGTTCTGAGAAATGATTTGAAGTCAGGTGATTAATCTTAGATATTCATAAAATGATACATAACATTAATATTTTGATCATGTCTTTTCTTTCATTCTTGTTGGCCATCCCATGTCAAGGTCAGTCAAAGAAAGACAAAGCCGTTAAAAAGCAAGTCCGTACGCTCCTCGAAACTATGAGCGTACGTGACAAAGTCGCTCAACTTGTTTTTGTGGATGTGTACCCTGGAGGGGATTCCGCTTTCCAAGCTAAAGCTGACAGCATCGTTGCAAAGGAGCAGGTAGGAGGTATCATCCTTATGGAAGGCAACATAGCTCAGACTGCCGAGACTTGCAATCGTTTGCAAGGTCTGGTGAAGATTCCGTTAGCTGTTACCGTTGATGGAGAATTTGGTTTGGGAATGAGGGTCAGTGAGTTTCGAAAATATCCTCGCCAAGGTGCCCTGGCCAAACTTCCGGATGAAGGATTGATGTACGAGATGGGACGCCAGATTGCCAAAGACATGCATTCAATGAAGATTGACGTAAACTTTGCTCCGGTTGTGGATGTGAATCTTCACCCAGATGTAAACACTATTAAAGACAGGAGTTTTGGCCCGGACAAGGAACTTGTGGCTGATTACGGCTCTGCCGTGATGCGTGGAATGCAGGATGGGGGTGTTGTGGCTTGTGCCAAACATTTTCCGGGCCATGGGGACACAGAGGTGGATTCTCACAAGGATTTGCCTGTCCTTAAGTTCCCAATGGAGAGATTGGAATCCATCGAACTCTACCCTTTCCGTAGATTGATTAATGACGGGGTTAAGATGGTGATGGTGGGGCATCTTCTTGTTCCAGCACTGGACACTCTTCCAGCTTCTGTTTCCAAGGTAGTTGTGACGGACCTTCTTAGGAAAAAAATGAAATTCAGAGGATTGATCATAACAGATGCTCTTGGTATGGAAGGCGTTTTGGAACCGTTTGGAGGATCCAGTGCGAAGGCCACGCTTGCCGCCTATGAGGCTGGTGTGGACATCCTTTTGATGCCAGATGAGGTCTCTGAAAGCATTGATCTCATCGTGGATTATGTGGGAAGTGACCGAAAGAAACTCAAGGATTTGGACGAAAGAGTGTCAAGAGTGTTGGCTCTTAAGGGAGAATGCGGGAAACTGGCCAAGACAAATGACCTGAGAGTTGATCCTGCTGCTGTTGACACTAAGGCTACCGATGCATTGATCTCTACAATCGAAAAAGCCTTGGTGGTCGAAGAATAACCCTACACGCTGATGCGATTCTTCTTGTAGAGGTTTCGGTACTCTTGAGGAGTTTTTCCCATTCTTGACTTGAAGATTCTGTTGAAGTTCGACAGATTGTTGAATCCGCATTTCTTGCAGATGTCGGCAATCTTGTCGGACGTGTCAACAAGGCTTCTGGCGGCACTTTGACACTTTAGGTCGATTAGGTACGAAGACAGAGTCATCCCGGATTTTTGCTTGAAAAGTCTGGCTATGCTTGTTGTGCTCAGCCCAGTCAATTCTGACAATTTCGTGAGACGTATGTTCTTGGAATAGTTCTTCTTAAGGTAATCCGTGATGAAGTCAATCTTATCCTTGTTGTCCCCATGTTCAGGCTCCGTTGAAGGCTTGGATGTTAGAAGCCTGTAGTCTGATTTGGAGAGATCGTGAAGGATTTTCTCAAAGATGAGGAACTGTTCGAAACTGCTTTTTTCAGTCGAAATGCCATCCAGCAGGTTATAGACTTTGAGAATTGCAGACATCCCGAAAGTGATCCCGTGCCTGGAGTCTTTGAGCATTTCTTTGATGGAGGCAAACTGCTTTTTCTCGATGAGGTTTCCGTCAAACAGGTTTGCCGGGAAATGAATGGTTATCTCCCGTACATCCTCGGAAGTGCAATCTCCTTGCTCCCAGATGTGCTCGATGTCTTCTCCGATGAGAGACAGTTCATAGTCAGAGATTTCCTCACGGCTGTCTCTGACAACTCTGCGTACTCCCTTCCCGTTTTGGATGAAGTTGAGTTCTATGGCTTTGTGGCGGTGCTCAGGGTAGGTGAACTTTCTTTTGTGGCGCTCTACTATCCTAAAGCAGTCCTCTGTGGAAAACTCCGGCTTGACGGTTATTATTTCAGACATCCTATTTTGGTTTGTAATAAATTTCAGTTTTACTAAGAAACTATTTGGTTTGTAGCTATGTAACCTTCAAAAATAATGTCGTATTACTAACACGAATCAAATCAACTTCTATTATTCTGCAAATTTACAAATAAATCCGTTTCTCTGAAAATCTATCTAATAAGCTGTTTCAGAATTGCGGCTAAACCATTCCGATGTCGGAGAAAAGCTGATGGTAGGACGCAGCTTTCTTGTC
This sequence comes from Bacteroidales bacterium UBA755, assembly GCA_002297815.1. Lineage (GTDB taxonomy): Bacteria > Bacteroidota > Bacteroidia > Bacteroidales > UBA932 > Cryptobacteroides. The sequence goes on from DBKH01000002.1 coordinate 29,212, forward strand.
GAGGGAGAGGGGATAGGCTCGTGATGAGGATGGCATGCGGTAGAGACGCATTGGACGATTCTCAAAGTTAAATTCTGAATATTCTCCCGTAGTCGGTGAATTAGCCCCGAACGTTTGACAGAGGGTTTCTGTGGCCTTCTCTCCGGTGGTGACAATGGCTTGACACTTAGGGATTTCCCTTAGCAAGGCCGGGATGTCTGTCGGGGTGACAACCTCCAGAAATTTGTCGGAGGCGTTGTCCTTCAGGCGGCGGACGGCTGTGGCAGTGTCGTACATTGCTATGCCGGTCTCGGTGCAGAAATCCACGATGTCCTTGAGTTTAAACTTCTTGGCGGCAACGTCCACGAAACGGTTCTTGTCTCCAAAGAAAATCAGTCCAATGATCCGCCACATGTCGTTGATGAAGTTCGGGTAGTAGAACTTAATGCTCCAGCGTTTGGCCTGCGGAGGAAAACTGCCGAGCATCAGCACTTTAGCGTTCGGTGGAAGGAACGGCTCGAAAGGATGTAGCTCAATTGGAGATAAAGAAGTCGCTTCGACAGGCTCAGCGACCGGTGTGGCCGGATTGGAGACCGACGATGCAACTAAAATTCCTCCGGTCACAGAGCTTGTGGTTCGGCAAGGCTCACCAACCATCGAAGTGACCGGAGGAGTGTTTTTCAAATTCTTATGAATATTCATTACTTGGCGGCGTCAGCGGAGCCTTCGACAAAGGCGACGATCTCACCTTTGGCTACCTTGTCACCCTGCTTGCCGAGAGTCGCCACGATGCGACCGTCAACAGCCGGTACGAGCTCCTCCATTCCGTAATATGTCTGCACGAATCCGATGCCCTTGCCGGCCTTGACCTCGGTTCCGGCTACTGGAGCGACGGAATCGTCCTCCACATCGACCTGCCATAGAAGCTGACCCTTTGCGGGAGCTTGGACAGGAACAGCGTGAGGATAACGTTTGGCATATTCCTCGACATCAAACTTCGGCATCTCGACTACAGGGCGCACGACCTCGATCGGGGCGTTCGCCTTGGCCTTGAGGTCGGCGAGCTCGGTGTTGAAACGCTGTTTGGCGATGCCGCTCTTGTAGTCCCTGTACTGCCGCTCGTGCATGGCGAACTCGAAGAGCTCCTCCTCGTCCTGGCCTTCGTCCCAACCCTCTTCCTTCATCATCTGACGGAACTTAGGCAGCTCGTCCGGGTACATCTCCTGAGGGTCTCCGGTGTAGAACTCCAAGCCTTTCTGCTTGGCTAGATCCACGATCTCAGGAGCAAGCTTGCCAGGAAGACGGCCCATCTTGCCAAGGATCATGTTCCATGTGTCCTTGTCGATGGTTGTCCAGCGAGGCTTGCCGTTCAGAAGGTTCAGCAGGTTCATCAGCGCAGTATTCTTCGTGTACTGGCTGAACGGGGTCACGAGTGGCGGGTAGCCGAGACGCGGCCAGACATATTCAACTTCCTGGAACAGTTTGACCATCAAAGTGTCAAGGCTGATCTCCGGACGTCCGTGAGCCCTCTCAGCGGCGTTGATCGCTCCTTGGAAGCCCTTAAGGTCGGCCATCATCGAGCCCATCATTCCGCCCGGCAGGCCGCAGCCCACAAGCAATGAACTCATCTTGGCGTTGGACGGATTGATCCAGTAGCCTAGGAAGTCGTCGATGAACTTCTGCGTGAGACGGCGCACTTCCATGTACGCGTCCATATTCAAATCCTTGACAAGGAATCCGTCGGCCTTCAGCATTTCCCTGATTGTGATGACGTCTGGGTGAACCTTGCCCCATGAGAGCGGCTCAACCGCCACGTCAAGGTAGTCAGCACCAGCGCGTGCCACTTCCAGCATTGATGCCGGAGCGAAACCCGGACCTGAGTGGCCGTGGTACTGAACCAGGATGTGCGGATATTTCTTCTTGATGTCGCGGGTAAGCTGGCCGAGGAACGTTGGGCGTCCGATTCCAGCCATGTCCTTGAGGCAGATCTCATCGGCTCCATATTCAACGACCTTATCGACGATGCCCATGTAGTACTCGACTGTGTGGACAGGGGAGTTGGTGATGGAAAGTGCTACCTGCGAGATCATTCCGCCCTTCTTGGCGAACTCAACGGAGCGACGCAGATTTCTGTGATCGTTTAGGCCACAGAACGAGCGGGAAATGTCGGTGCCCTGCTTCTTCTTTACCTTGAACATCAGTTCTCTGACATCTGCCGGAACCGGGTTCATTCTGAGGGCGTTGAGACCTCTTTCGAGCATGTGAGTCTGGATGCCTGCCTTGTGGAAAGGGGCTGTCCAACGACGTACCGCCACGTTAGGATTTTCACCGAATAGAAGGTTCACCTGCTCGAACGCTCCTCCATTGGTCTCGACGCGGTCGAAGCAGCCCATATCAATGATGGCCGGGGCGACTTCCACAAGCTGGTCCACGCGTGGAACGTACTTGCCGGATGATTGCCACATGTCCCTATAAACGAGGGAAAACTTGATTTCTCTTGCCATAATGTTATCGTAATTTATAGTTTACAAATATACTTATTTCTTATCTAAAATTATATTTTTGAAGAGGTTGGAATTTTGCTAACTTTGTAAGTTATGAAAAATGCGTTTCTGACAATAGCGATTATCCTCCTCGTTGCCACCTCGGTGACGGGTTGTGACTTCTTTAGAAAGCTTGCCGGTCGCCCTGATTCTGAATGGATTGAGGCGAAGGCTGAGGCTATCCGTCAAGAAAAGGAGATTATTAGGCTCCGTCAAGACTCGCTCGCTAAAGTCCGAAAGGCTTTGGAGGATTCTGTCGCTACTGCTGATTCTGTTCGTCTTGCCAACCATCGGTACCGCTTCTGCATAATTCTGGGCTCGTTCTCTAGCAAAGAAAATGCCGAGCGTTATGTCGAGGAGATCGCTGCAAAGGGGTATAAGGGTGAACTTCTTGCATTTAGGAACAGCACCGCTGTAGGAGTCTGCCCGACTGACGATGAGGCTCAGGCTAAGAGGTCGTTGGAGGAACTGCAAAGGCAGGATTTTTGCCCTAAGGGCGCGTGGATTTTAGAAAGGAAACAAAAATGAAAGGAAGATTCACGATCATCACGGCCATCTGTGCCATCTTTTTCGGGCTTATCCCAGCCGAAGCTCAGTACAAGAGCGGTGCCTCTTACATGGATTTGAACGACAGTGAGACAGTCCGCGCCCTCAAAGAGCATGTCTCTACCATTTCATCAGCTGCGATGGAAGGGCGTAAAGCTGGCTCTGAAGGCGAGAGGATGACAGCGGAATATGTCACGGAAATATTTAAAAAATATGATGTTGATGTTCTGTCCGGCAAGGATGGTGATGTCTTCGGCATCCGTCAGGAGAATGGCGACACACTGACTTCACGTAATGTCATCGCTTTTATTCAGGGCGGAGACAAGTCTTTGAGAAACAGGTATATAGTTGTTGGTGCAAGGATGGATAACCTTGGCACTGACACGATGACTATAGACGGTCGTACAGTAGAGAGAACCTATTATGGAGCCAACGGCAACGCTTCCGGTCTTGCGATGATGCTTGAACTGGCCCGTATGCTCAAGACCAATAGCCCTTTGCTTGGCCGTTCAGTGCTGTTTATTGCATTCGGTGCTTCAGGGCAAACTTTCGCTGGATCATGGTATTTCCTGAACAGGGCTTTTTCGGATGTGGACAAGATTGATGCGATGATCAATCTGGACATGGTCGGCACGGGGATGACTGGTTTCTACGCCTTCACTTCTTCCAATGCTGACTTGAATGAGGTCGTAAAATCTATGGCTGGTCAGCTGCAGCCAATCCTCCCGACCCTAACTGCACAAGAACCTTACCCTTCCGATCACAGGGCTTTCTATGATAAGGCAATCCCTTCAATACTCTTTACCACAGGACATTACCCTGAATATGGCACAGAACGTGACACGCAGTCTATCATTGACTTCGACACGATGGAGAGAGAACTTGAATATATCTATAACTACTCGGTGGCCTTGATTAACGGTCCGAAACCTATTTTCAATCCTTCCGACCTAACGGGCTTGACTGCCGCGAAAGGTAGTAAGGATGCAGTCATTCCTTATTATGACTGCGATTACCGTCCGTCCTTTTTGGGTAGCCGAGATCCTAAGGTATTCCTTGAAAAATGGGTCTATTCCTACATGAAATACCCTAAGGAAGCTGTTAGGAATGGAATCCAAGGACGTGTGCTTGTGGATTTCGTGATTGATGAGAAAGGTAAGATCCGCGATGTCAATGTGCTCAAAGGAGTTGATCCTCTTTTGGATGCAGAGGCTGTCAGGATCATCAGTGCGTCCCCGGACTGGAAACCGGGTTGGCTGATGGGGAAGAAGGTCAAGTCCAGAATGTCGCTCTATGTGGAGTTTCGCCTTGAGAAGAAAGGCAGTTTCGGACTGAAAAAACATGATAATTAATAAACAACAGTAATATAATGGACTACGATTTCAGGAAAATTGAGAAAAAGTGGCAGGCCTACTGGGCTCAGAACGGCACTTTTAAGACTAAGGAGGATCCTTCTAAGCCGAAGTTCTATGTTCTAGACATGTTCCCTTATCCATCAGGAGCAGGTCTGCATGTCGGCCATCCACTGGGCTACATTGCCAGCGACATATATTCCCGCTATAAGAGACTCAAAGGCTTCAATGTACTTCACCCGATGGGCTATGATGCTTTTGGACTTCCAGCCGAGCAGTACGCGATCCAGACAGGACAGCATCCTGAGGTCACGACAGTGAACAACATCAACCGTTACCGTCAGCAGATGGACAGGATTGGCTTCTCCTACGACTGGAGCCGTGAGATCCGCACCTGCGACCCTGCCTACTACAAGTGGACCCAGTGGGCTTTCCTAAAGATGTTCGGGTCTTGGTACGACAATGACGCGCAGAAGGCCCGTCCGATTGAGGACCTTATCGCTGCTTTCGAGAAAGGCGGTAGCAGCGCTGTCAACGCGGCATGTACTGAACATGAGCCATTTACAGCTGAGAGGTGGCAGGCATATTCAGAGAAAGAGAAGTCTGACGCTTTGATGAACTACCGCATTGCCTATCAAGGTGAAACAGCGGTGAACTGGTGCGCTGGCCTTGGGACTGTCCTGGCTAACGACGAGGTGAAGGACGGACTTTCCGTTCGCGGAGGCTTCCCTGTGGAGCAGAAGAAGATGAAGCAGTGGCAGCTCAGGGTCTCGGCTTATGCAGGAAGGCTTCTCGAAGGCCTGGACAAGATTGACTGGACCGACTCCCTCAAGGAGATGCAGCGCAACTGGATAGGAAAGTCAAATGGTTGCGAGGCCGTGTTCAAGTGCTACAACGGTGAGACTGAGCACGACGTGACCATATTCACAACCCGCGCTGACACTATGTTCGGAGTGACGTTCATGGTGCTGGCCCCGGAAAGCGACTTGGTGCCGCTTCTGACGACTCCGGAACAGAAAGAGGCTGTGAATGAATATCTTGCCGCTGTCAAGAAAAAGACCGAACGCGAGAGAATCGCCCAGACCAAGACCGTCACTGGTGTGTTTAGCGGCTCCTACGGAGTGAACCCGATGACCGGTGACAGAGTTCCGATCTGGATCTCTGAATATGTCCTTGCGGGTTATGGTACGGGTGCCATCATGGCTGTCCCTGCCCACGACAGCCGCGACTATGCGTTCGCAAAGAAATTTAACCTGCCGATAATTCCTCTGATTGAGGGCTGCGATGTCAGCGAAGAAAGCTTTGACGCCAAGGAAGGCAAGATGATCAATTCCGGATTCCTTAACGGATTGGATGTCAAGGAGGCTATTCCTGCCGCCATTGAATATGTTGAGAAACAGGGCTTCGGCCATAGGAAGGTCAACTATCGTCTGCGTGACGCGATTTTCAGCCGCCAGAGGTATTGGGGCGAGCCATTCCCGATCTACTACAAGGACGGCATCCCGACTCCGATCCCGTTCGAGAAACTGCCTCTTAGGCTGCCTGAAATCACGGAATTCAAACCGACAGAGAGCGGAGAACCGCCTCTCGCAAGGGCAAAAGACTGGACTTACGAGGGCTATCCTCTCGAAACCAGCACTATGCCGGGTTTCGCTGGCTCCAGCGCTTACTATCTGCGCTACATGGATCCTCACAACAACGATGCTCTTGTTGATAGGAAGGTTGATGAATATTGGCGTGATGTGGATCTGTACATCGGTGGTACAGAGCACGCTACAGGCCACCTAATATATTCCCGCTTCTGGGACAAGTTCCTCTACGACCTTGGCTATGTCTGCGAGGACGAGCCGTTCCGCAAGCTGGTCAACCAGGGTATGATTCAAGGACGCTCCAACTTCGTCTATAGGATCGTGGGCACCAATAAGTTCGTTTCCCTCGGCCTCAAGGACCAGTACGAGACCACTGAGATCCATGTGGACATCAACATCGTCCACAACGACAAACTCGATCTGAAGGCGTTCAAGGCTTGGAGACCGGAGTTCGCCGATGCCGAGTTCATCCTTGAGAACGGTGAATATGTCTGCGGCTGGGCTGTGGAGAAGATGAGCAAGTCGATGTTCAACGTTGTCAATCCGGACAAGATCTGTGATGACTACGGCGCCGACACCCTTCGTCTTTACGAGATGTTCCTCGGGCCTCTTGAGCAGTCAAAGCCTTGGGACACAAAGGGTATAGATGGCGTGAACAGATTCCTGCGCAAGTTCTGGCGACTTTTCTTCGACGGGGACAACTGTCTCATCACCGATGAGAAGGCCACTCCAGCCGAGCTCAAGGTTCTGCACAAACTTATCGCCAAGGAACAGGACGACATCGAGCACTTCTCATTCAACACGACTGTCAGCGCGTTTATGATCGCTTTGAACGATCTGGCTGCCCTCAAGTGCCACAAGCGTGAGATTCTTGAGCCGCTGACTGTGATGCTGTCTCCGTTCACTCCGCACATCGCTGAGGAACTCTGGTCTGTGCTCGGCCACAGCGAGAGCATCACATTCGCTCATTTCCCTGAGTTCGACGCCGCCCTTGCCGCTGAGGACAACGTGACTTATCCGGTTTCTTTCAACGGCAAGATGCGTTTCACGGTTGAACTCCCTAAATCTCTGTCTCCAAAGGAGGTTGAGGCTCAGATCAGGGATATGGAACAGACTGTCAAGTACGTAGGCGGACAGAACATCGCCAAGGTGATTGTCGTGCCTGGCAAGATAGTGAACTTTGTATTGAAATAATCCATGACAATAGGTTCTTCGACAATCTTGAGGGGCATTAAGGAATATCTCCTGATCACCCTCGGCATCGTCATCTACACAGTGGGTTGGGCAATATTCCTAACCCCTAACAATCTTATCGGAGGCGGAGTCTCCGGTATAAGCGCCATCATTCAGTACGCCACCGGCATCAAGATGGGATATTCCTACTTTGTGATAAACACGGTACTGCTGATAATCTCTGTGATAATCATCGGCCCTGCGTTCGGTGCGAAGACAGTGTATGCCATAATCCTTGCATCGGTCTGCCTCAATGTGTTCCAAGCCATTATTCCAGAGACTATTATTCAGGACTTCGCACTGTCGAACGGCAAACTGATGTGTTCGATAATAGGTGGCTCGATGGCCGGAGTGGGAATAGGCATGTCCATCTCGCAGGGCGGAAGCACAGGAGGAACTGACATCATCGCCATGATTATCACTAAGTTCCGGAATATATCCCCGGGGCGCATCATCCTTACGATAGATGTGTTCATCATTGCATCCTCGTTGTTGTTCCCTTCCTTCGGGGCTGATGGTCAGGCTATCCCTTTCGATGCTAAGTTCTCCATAGCTGTCTATGGCATGATTATCGTCACGGTCAACGGCTATGTCGTCGATTTGTATCTTTCGGGTTCCAAGCAGAGTGTCCAGTTGTTCATTCTTTCAAGACATTACGAGGAGATTGCAGACATGATTGCCAAGGATTTCCACAGAGGTGTTACCGTGCTGAACGGTGAGGGATGGTACACAAAGAAGCCGGCTTCAGTCCTCATGGTCATTACCAGAAAGACTGATCTGAACTTGCTTTTGAGATCAATCAAACGAGTGGATTCGGATGCCTTCCTTTCTATATCTTCGGTTAGCGGAGTTTATGGTCAAGGTTTTGATTCAATAAAAGGTGCAAAGAAAAGTTAGTTTTTCATAAAGTTTTTTAGTTTTTACCTTATACCCCCGTGCAAACCACCGCATGGGGGCTTTTTCTTGCTATCTTGACCATCACCAATAACCATTCAAACATTGACGTAAATGACAATTGTAATCTCCATGCTGGCTCTAATAGAGCTGTCTTTTTTTCTGCTATATGATTTTAGGAGCAGTCAGGGAAATCTATCGGAAAGGTATGCTATCCGTCTTATGTCCTGTGCCGGAGGCATATTATTGATCCTTTTTGAGCTGATGACTCCTAACCATTGTGAGATGCAGAGCCTAGCTTCTGACCTTTCTTCAGCCACAGCGATGCTTGTGATTTATCCATGCTCTTTCGAGAAACCGAAGACTTCGCTTTGCACAGCTTTGTGCCTGCTGTCATTCAGTGTGATCACTATAATGTGTTTCGGATTCAAACAGTCTGGAGCTCTTGACTTTAAGAGCCAACGAGTCGTGATCTCTTTCATCCCGATGATTATCTTTGTGCTTCTGTACTATCTTTACGTCGCCTACAAGCGATTTTCCGGCATAAGGGCCATGTTTCGCAACACAGCTGTCTGGCATAATGTTGAGGAGCATTCCCGTTTTATCTATTCCTTGGTCTTCTTGGTGGCAGGGATGCTCTTTATGTGTGGGGTTCCGGCTTCCGGCCATCTGAAGAGTTTTCTTTCATTCGTGTCAATTATGATGTACCTGTCGCTCTACGCAGTGCTGTTTCTAAGGGCAATGACAGGAAGGACTTATGTCCTCAACCGCGAAGCAGAGAGGCGAATCAAAGAGATTATAAAGGGCAATCTTAGGACTTCGTACATTGAGAAAGTCGAAGAGGACAAGAAGATGAACAACCTCTACAGAAGGATTGTGATGTACATGGAGGAGAAGAAACCCTATCTGGACCAGTCTTTTGACATGGCAGATCTGGCTGATAGGATGCTTACGAACAAGTTGTACCTTTCTAAGACGATAAACCTGCTGTCGGGCCGTAATTTCAGACAATTCGTGAACTATTATAGAGTCCGACGTGCTATTGAACTGTTCAAGTCTGATCCCCGGCTCAAAATCAATGAAGTCTCGGAGATGTCCGGATTTCACACAGTGGTCACGTTCAACATGTCTTTCAAGGTAAACACTGGGAAGACACCTACAGAGTGGTTGAGCGTCTATGCAACTGAAATAGAGAAATAAAGAAGAAGGCGGGGAAACGTTTCCCTCGCCTTTTACATTCGTTATCCGAGCTTCCATGAAACAGGAGGTGGCGCAATGATGTCCATCTCCTCTTTTTTGACAGGATGGACGAACTTGACCTCATGCGAGTGCAGGCATATTCCTCCGTCAGGATTAGAGCGTGGAGCTCCGTATTTCAGATCCCCTTTTATGACGCAGCCTATGCCAGCCAGTTGGCAGCGGATTTGGTGATGCCTTCCTGTAAGCAGTTGAACCTCAATCAAGGAATATCTCTCAGTGTCCTTCAGGTGGGTATAGACCAGTTTTGCGAGTTTTGCACCGGGCGTTTTCTCTCCACTTCTTGCAATGAAGCTCTTGTTCATCTTCTCGTTGCGGACAAGCCAGTCGTCCAGTTCAGCGGACTCTTTTTCCGGAGCCTTGCAGCATAGTGCCCAATAAGTTTTGTGAATATTCCCGGACCGGAACATCTCTGAAAGTCTGGAAAGGGCTTTGGAGGTTTTAGCAAAGATTGTTATGCCACTGACAGGCCGGTCGAGGCGATGCGGAATCCCTACATACACCTTGCCCGGCTTGTCATCTCTTTGAGCGATAAATGCTTTCAAAGTTTCAGCGAGGCATTCATCTCCGGTTTTGTCTGCCTGAACAATCTCTCCAGGCCTTTTGTTGAAGACAAGAATGTGATTATCCTCGTAAAGGATTCTGGATTCCAGATCCTTAAACTCATCTTCTCCTAATCGTCTGTATTCCATTATTCAATAGGAACCAACGCAAAACTTAGAGTCCCTCTGCAGCAAAGTTTGCCTCCCACTTCCAGTTTGGCGGAACAGAAGAACAGGTTGCCTCTTCTTTCGTCCAATGTGGCCGTCACTTCGCACAAATCTCCTGGCTTCACTGGATTCTTGAAGCGGACTTTGTCCAATCCAGCGTAGAGGGTGATGTGCCCCGGAATCTCATCCTTGACAAGGATTGCGCAGCTTTGAGCCATAATTTCGCACTGGATAACCCCTGGAACTATCGGATTCCCAGGAAAATGACCTCTTGTGAAGAACTCATCGTCTTTGATTCTATATTGCGAATGTGCTGCACCGTTTTCATCTATGTGAGCCTCCTCGATAAGGAGCATGGGCTCACGGTGCGGCAAAAAATGTTTGATTTCTTCCTTGTTCATATTCGTCTCTTTTGTGAAGAATATTCCTTGGCTAGTCCACGCATTTTCTGAAAGCAACGCAGGCATCATGACCTCCAAATCCGAATGAATCGGAAATTCCAAGTGTCAGGTCTGTCTTGACAGCCTTGTTAGGGGTGTAGTCAAGGTCGCATTCAGGGTCAGGAGTGTCCAGATTGATGGTAGGTGGACAGATTCCATCGCGAAGTGCCAAAATGGTAGCGATGGCCTCAGCTGCTCCAGCTGCACCGAACATGTGTCCGGTCATGGATTTGATGGAACTGATGTGAGCCTTGTACGCGAAGTCACCGAGGGCGTTCTTGTACGCCAATGTCTCAGCAACATCGTTCAGTTTTGTGCCTGTTCCGTGAGCGTTGATGTAAAGGTTGTCCTTTTCTTTGTCGAACCCTGCCTCTTCAAGGGCGAGTTCAATGCATTTGGCCTGTGTGGTACCATCAGGCCTTGGGGCTGTAGAATGGTAGGCATCGCAGGTGTTGCCGTAGCCGACCATCTCACCGAGTATCTGCGCTCCGCGAGCCTTGGCGTGCTCATATTCCTCAAGCACAAGGGCTGCAGAGCCGTCTGCCATGACGAATCCAGCGCGGTTGGCATTGAACGGAAGGGATGCGTACTTTGGATCTGTTGCTCTAGAAAGAGCTTTGGCGTTAGCGAACCCTACGATTCCGATAGGAATGGTAGCGTTCTCGCATCCTCCAGTGATGATGGCATCTGCGTAGCCGTTCCTAATGGCGCGGAAAGCTTCTCCCATAGCGTTAGTGGATGTCGCACAAGCAGTTACGATGTCAAGACATGGGCCTTCTGCATGATGCATGATTGCGATGTGGCCTGCTGCGATGTTGGAAATCATCGTAGGAATGAACAACGGTGAGATCCATTGGCCGGAAGGGTCTTCAATCATCTTGGCGATTTCCCTGTACTGGGTGGCGAATCCTCCGATTCCTGAGCCGAAATAGACTCCAAGCCTGAACGGGTCAATGTTCTGTCCTTCCCCCTGAGACACAAGACCAGACTGCTTCATGGCCTGATACGCTGCGGCAACACCGTATTGGGTGAACAGATCCTGCTTCCTGATGAAAGGTTTGTCCATCCCGTATTCTTCTGGTTTGAAGTCTTTTATGATTCCAGCGATACCTACTGGTAGATTGTCCGTCGGAAATGCCTTGATGGATTCTATTCCGCAGACTCCGTTGCATAGATTGTCCCAGAAAGTGATAACATCATTCCCGACAGGGGAGATGACTCCCATTCCTGTAATAACTACTCTTTTATTCATTTTTTATCCTTTATATTCTTTTAGTTTTTAGCCAATTAGTTCTGAAGCACTAGCGAGTAACCTTTCTGCACCATTCATCAGGTCATCGACTATCTCTTTGGCCGTTTCCTTCTTTTTGATCATGCCCGCAACTTCTCCCGCGAGGAAACTTCCTCCCGCAAGGTCGCCATCGAAGACAGCTTTCCGCATAGATCCCGTACCGAATTTCAGGACCTCTTCCTTTGGCACTGAAGGGTCATATTCCATCTTGAAGAATTTTTTGGCAAACGGAGTCTTCAGACCACGGACAGCGTCTCCAAGCGACTTGCCTGTCACCATTGTGCTGACATCGGATGCCGCTATCAATCTTGCTTTGTAGTTTTCATGAATATGACATTCGTCAGCGATGAGGAATCTCGTTCCCACCTGAACTCCTTTTGCACCGAGCATGAAAGCAGCTGCAACACCTCTTCCATCGAATATTCCACCTGCGGCAAGAACTGGAATGTTAAGGGCATCAACCACTTGCGGAACTAGTGCCATTGTGTGAATATCCCCGATGTGCCCTCCAGATTCGGCTCCTTCTGCAACAACAGCTGTGGCTCCGAGTTCTTGCATCTTGAGGGCATAGGCAACGGAAGCCACAACAGGGATCACCTTGATTCCAGCGGCCTTCCATTTCTCCATGTATGCTGCAGGGGAGCCGGCTCCAGTTGTCACTATCTGGACTCCTTCCTCAATGATCATGTCCGCAACCTCTCCTGCATTAGGAGCTTGAAGCATGATGTTGACACCGAAAGGTTTGTCTGTAAGAGTCTTGCATTTACGGATTTCGTCTCTGACGGCCTCTGTACCGAAGTTTATTGAGGAAATGAGCCCTAGCCCACCGGCATTTGAGACGGCTGCTGCAAGTTTGGCATCAGCTATCCAGGCCATGCCGCCCTGAAAGATAGGACGCTCGATTCCGAGCAAATCACATATTACACTTTTTATCATATTGCTGCAAATATACTAATTAATGTTCAGATTACCACTCTACTACGGCTGCCCCAGAAAGCAATCCGGCTCCAAAGGCACTAAATACGAGAATATCCCCCTTTTTGAACATCCCTTTCCTGTTGCATTCGTCTAGAAGGATAGGGCAGGAGGCAGAGGAAGAGTTCCCGTGATCGGTAATGTTGACAGGAAATTTTTCCGCAGATTGGCCCATGTAGTTGATGATGGAATCGATGATTCTCTGGTTGGCCTGATGAATCATGAAGTAGGCGACATCCTCCTTCTTGATGCCGACCTCGTCCAAAAGATTCTGCACTCCCTCAGTGCATGCCTTTACAGCGAATTTGAAAACTTCCCGTCCTTTCATTTGCATAGGGACGCTTTCTTCTTTCTTGGTGATGTACGGAGTGTCCACGAGGGTCCGTGTCTCCCAGATTTCATCAACTGATGGCTCTGCGTGAAGTTTGGTGCCTTTTATGTTGTCTCCTTCTGTCAGGACCACAGCCCCAGCTCCGTCACCAAATAGCACGCAAGTTCCTCTATCTTTCCAGCTGGCCATCCTTGTAGGCTCCTCGACACAAGCAACGATGGCGTTCTTAATCTTGCCGGCCTTGTAGTACGTCTCCGCCATGTCCAGCGCATAGACAAACCCAGGACAGGCACAGTTAATGTCGAACATAGGGCATTTCAATCCTAACTTTTCTCCGATGATGCAACTCATTCCTGGGGTTATATATTCGGAAACGACATTGGAGACGATGAACAAGTCTATGTCTTCTGCCTTCAGCCCTGACATTTCCAGCGCCTTGCGAACGGCCTCCGTTCCGAGGTCTTCAAGATTTTCGTCAGTAATCACATGCCTGGTCTTTATACCAGTGCGAGGGAAGATCCAGTCATCGCTGGTGTCCAGAAATCCCGCGAGCATGTCGTTGGTCACGACTTTCTTTGGAAGCGCGCTTCCTGTTCCGATGATTCTCATATAATACTGAATTTAGGTGTTCACGCTAGCAAAAGTAGGAATAACCCCAAAGTGGTCAAAAATTAAGTGGTGAATCCGCTTGCCGTGTTGTGGTTCAGGTTGTTTAGGTGGTGATTTCGCCAGATTAGTGGTGAAAGACGGGCTTTTGATATTTTATAAAAGTGTTATATTTGTCAAGTAAATGAGAATAAGATGAGTTTTTTTAATAGCCCTTTGCCCGGTTATCTTCGTGGCAAGAACCAACTTATCTACACCGTGACATTCACGGCGTTGTTTTCCATTGTGTTCCTTCTCGTAAGTCTTCCATTCTCGCACAATAGCTGGATGGCATTGGGCAACTCCCGGTTCTTTGTCTTCACTGTCCTCTTCGCTTTGGGCTCCCTGTTGATTGTCATACTGAGTAAATTCATCATGTACAAGACTAGGAACAAGCTCAAGATGAATTTTCTGGGTTACATTACATGGTGTGTTAGCGAGGTGCTCGTGATCTGCCTGGCATATTCATTCATAACTGTACCGATTACGGGTATCGGATGGGATCAGTTCCCTAAGACGTTGGGCAATGCTCTCCTTTACGGGAACACCTCTTTGATAATTCCTTACATTCTTGCAGGAATGTACTATGCTATTCAGGACAAGAATCAGATTATCCGTTTGATGAACTATGGCAATGTGGTCTCTGACGAGACTGTGCCGGTCTCGCAATTGGAGAAGATCACTCTTTTCGACAACAGCGGTGACCTAAAGCTTTGCGTGAGTGCCTCGAATCTCTATTACATAGAGTCTGATGACAACTACATCGTGGTTTGGTACACAGACAGTAAGGGGGATTTGAAACGCTATATGCTCCGCTGCCGTCTCAAGACGGTGGAAGAAAGTTTCCGTGGCAGCAGTCTTGTGCGTTGCCATAGGAAATACATTGTGAACATGGACAAGGTCAAGGTCTTACGCAAAGAAAAAGATGGCTACGAGCTAGATCTTGACAACGACTCGATTGCCCCTATTCCAATCACTAAGACATATTCAGAAAACGTCCTGAGCCGTTTCAACAACAGTTCAGGACACCGTATGCAGTGAGTTGAATGCCTTATTCGGCCAGTTTTTCCAGAGCTAACTTTACAAGTTCTTTTACCTGTGGCTTGTAGTCAGGATTGCTGCTTTTGAGGTAGCGGTTCGCAATTGCACAGCAGATTGTGCCTGCTTCGTGTCCTAGACGCTTAGCCATTCCTGCTACCGCTGAGCTCTCCATTTCGAAATTAGTGATGCGGTACTCTCCGAAGCGGAACGACTCGAAATCCTTAAGCATGTTCGGCATCGCGAGCCCCTGCCTAACGACTCTTCCTTGTGGTCCGTAAAAACCTGATGCTGAAATTGTCATGCCTTTGACCGAACAATCTTCGAACTTCTGTATCAACTTCTCGCTGGCTTTTACGAAATATGGCGAAGGGAGATTCTTGTCCCAATGCGTGTGCTTCTTGAACGCCTCCTCCATCTCAAGGTTGGACAGTTCGTCACGGTTGGCGTACCAGTTCATCAGTCCGTCGCAGCCTACTGAATAGTGCGAGAAGATGGCTGAACCGAGCGGAATGTCAGCTTGGACTGCTCCGCATGTTCCGATTCGGAGGATTGTCAAAGTCCGGTGCTCCTTTTTAGGCTCGCGTGTGGTGAAATCCACATTGGCCAGAGCATCCAACTCTGTCATCACAATGTCGATGTTGTCCGTGCCTATTCCAGTTGACAGCACGGTGATTCTCTTGCCGTTGTACTTGCCGGTTGTGGAGACGAATTCTCTTGACTGGTGACGGAACTCAAGTTCGGTGAGGAAGCCAGCGACCATGTCAACTCTTCCTGGATCCCCGACCAGAATGACGATGTCAGCAAGCTCTTCCGGTTTCAGATGGATGTGGAACGCTGAGCCGTCATCGTTGATGATTAATTCAGATTCTGCTATTCTCATAATATGAATTTTAATGTTTGACCTGTCAAATATAAGAATATTCAACGGAATTAACTATTTTTGTAAAATATGTGGCAAAGACTTCAAACTTTATACCTGTGCATAGCGACAGGTTTAGTAGTGGCGCTTTTCTTTAGCGTCAAAGCATTTACTTTGGGTCCCGGTGGGATTCATGCCGTGGAATTGACTTACATTAAGTACACTCCTTACCTTATACTGCTAATTCTGATTACTTTACTTCAGTTGTTAGCAGTGTTTACGTTTAACGCCCGTGTTTTTCAGATGCGTACGGCTGTTCTGTCCGCCATCCTAATGATAGCACTTCAGGCTTGGATTGGAGTAGATTATTTCACGGCAGACAAGGAGTGGATATTCAAGTTTACTGCGGTGTTCCCGCTCGTGGCCGCAATCTTGAACTTCGTCGCTGCGAGGTATATTCTTAGAGATCAGCTCCTTGTGGAGAGTGTTTCCCACCTCCGCTCCCGGAAGAAGAATCATAAGATTTAAGGCACCGGGTCATACCCGCTGCCGCCCCACGGGTTGCATCTAAGGATTCGCCAAACGGTCAGGAACAATCCTTTAATCGGTCCCCATTTCTTGAATGCCTCGATGGCGTAGGTCGAGCACGATGGCTCGAAACGACATGTTTTGGGAATATAAGGCCCTATGCAAGTGCGGTAGAACCAAATCAGCGCAAGGAAAGGCGCGATGCAGACTTTCCGGAACCGTTGTCTCCAAATGGGAATGTCCCCGCTAGGCTTCATGGCTAGCAAGTTTTTGAAGGACAGCAGCGACCTGCTCCCGCATGGCGGCATATTCCAAAACCTCCTTAGTGTTATAGAGGAATAGTATTGAATATCCTTTCGGAGGAAGAATGTCCTTTTGGGTTCTGTAGGCTTCCCGAAGCCTGCGTTTCAGCAGATTGCGTTTGACTGCCCTTTTGAAGAGGCGCTTAGGGACGGAGACAATGATAGAATTTGGATCTTCAACTTCTAGAGAAGACTCGTCTTTAAGGTAACAGTATTTGAGGCCAGACGTGAAACCCCACCGGCCCCTGGACATCAGAGCCGAAATCTTCGACTTCCCGTGGAGCCGCTCGGATTTCGGTAGAGTGAACATTGCCAGGAACTATTTCTGGGCGTTGAGGTAAAGCTCTATAGCGCGGGCCACAGAAGGAGCCTCCGGTGTCGGAGCCTGTATTTCGATCTTGAGACCGGCTTCCTCCATAGCCTTCACTATGGATTTTCCGTAGGCCACGAACTTGATGTCACCCTGCTGGAACTCCGGGAAGTTCTCGTAGAGGGACTTGATGTCGTAAGGATTGTAGAGGACGATCATGTCGTAGTCCTGAAGATTCATCTCCTTAAGGTCCTGAGGCACAGACTTGACTAGCACGGCAGTCTTGTAATCAAGTTTCTGGGCCTCCATAAGATCGGTGAGAGGCGAACTGTTGCTTGAGTCTGACTGGGTCACAAGGAACTTCTCGCCCTTGTGCTTGGCCCCTATCTGCTCGATGATTGACTCGGGGGTTCCGTTGCCGAAGAATATCTTGCGTTTGCGGTAGACAATGTGCTTCTGAAGGTACATCGCCACTGCCTCGGTTGTGCAGAAATACTTCATAGTCTCTGGTACCTTGACCCTTAACTCATCGCATAGACCGTAAAAAGCGTCAATTGTATGGCGGGAAGAGAAAATTATCGCTGTGTAGTCCAAAACATTGACTCTCTGAGCCCTAAACTCTCTGGAGGAAAGAGGCTCAATGAGAAAGAACTGCCTGAATGTGATGTCAACGCCGAATTTCTCTTTCAATGCAACATAGGGTGCGTCATTAAGAGGTGCGCGCTGTGAGATCAAAATCTTCGTTATTGCCATATTCTTGTTTTCTAAATCGACCTTCATTAGTGTTACAGCAACCTGGCTGAAAGCACAAAAGCGGTGGTCGGAAGTAATTCAAGGCCGCAAAGATACAAAAATGTTGTGAAAGGATTGCAAGCTGATGCGAAAATCTGTCCACGCCGGAAGATGTAGAAAGCGTAGGCGAGTAATGTGACATGAAGCAAGGCGATGCGTGTAAATTCCTTATTATCAATGAATATGTTTAAGATTGCACCGGTGGGGAACAAGATTATGAATAGTATAATAATGAAACTGATAAAAGACCTGTTTGCGGCAATGAATGTCTTTGTCCTATAGAGACCCATTTCCATTTGCCAATTCAGGAAGGCTCTTAGGATGACATAAGTCAGCATGCATGCAACAATCACCGGGAGTTGGAGTCCATGGGGCATGGAATCTAAGAAATCGGGGTGGTAAAGGTCATGGGAATATGCTACCATGCACAGTGGCACAAAAAGGACGATTGCTACCAGATTTCGGCTACCGCTTAATTGAAGGCTATCCTCCAATTCAACGTTCCCTTTCCATCTGAGAACGCAGTCCCCAAGAGATGGCAGAATCTTGAAGAAACTTCTGACACTCAGTAGGAATATGAATGTGAATATGACCGCGAGGCCACAGAAAACCGGATCGTCAAACATGCCCGTTAATTGCCCCTTTTAGCGTTATAACCCATATTCCTAAGAAGTTCAGTGACTTTGTCCCGCAGGTCTCCTTGGATAGTGATCTCTCCGTCTTTGGCTGAGCCGCCAACACCGCATTTTACTTTCAGGGTTTTGCCAAGGGCTGCCAGATCTTCTTGTGTGCCCACGAATCCGCTCACAAGCGTCACTTGCTTACCTCCTCGATTCCGTCTGTCAATCGTGACTGTTAGCCGTTGTTTTGACGGTTCAAGTGTCTCCGCCTCAGTGATTTCCTCTTTGGCGTAGTTGAAATTCGGGTCGGTAGAATAGACGACACCTAGCCGCTGCTTCCAGTCATTATCGTTTTTCATGATATTCCTTAGTCATATTTTTGCAAAGATAACGAATCCTTTTGTATCTTTGTCTGATTATCGGCTTGTTTTGCCGAAACTGGAACTTAAGATTGAATATGGACACTAAGAAATTCAAACTGTGGAACAAGGTGACAGCACTGGCCGTTCTTGCCATCTCGGCTTTTACCTATCTTTCCACCATTGAGCCGACCGCTTCCTTCTGGGACTGCGGAGAGTTCATCGCGTCATCGTACAAGCTTGAGGTCGGACACCCACCGGGAAACCCGGTCTTCCAGCTCATTGCAAGGTTCTTCACGATGTTTACCGGTCCGGACAAAGCTGCTGTGATGGTGAACTCGATGAGTGCGATCTGCTCAGCGCTTACCATATTCTTCCTTTATCTCACAATCGTATTCCTTGTCAAGAGGGTGATTGTGCCGAAACGTGAAGGCGAAGGAGGTGACGGGGAATATTCCTTGGGCCAGGCCATCGCCATCTACGGCAGCGGTGCTGTCGGCGCCTTGGCGTATTGCTTCTCGGACACATTCTGGTTCTCGGCGGTCGAGGGAGAGGTCTATGCCATGTCATCCCTGTTCACGGCCATGGTCGTCTGGGCGATGACAAAGTGGTATGAGGAGACCGACCGCAGGTACTCCAGCCGTTGGATCGTGCTGATCTCATTCCTGATGGGCCTTTCCATCGGCGTCCACCTGCTGAACCTGTTGGCAATCCCGATGCTGGTGTACATGTACTACTTCAAGAAGAGAGAGGACAAGCCATATTCATTCTGGGAATATGTCAAGATCATGGCCATCTCGGTGGTGATTCTCGGATTCATCCTCTTCTTCATGGTACCTTACATCCCGAAGATAGCGGCCTATTTCGATCTATTCTTCGTGAACACTCTCGGACTCCCTTACAACTCTGGAGCAGCCTTCTTCATCGTGGCTCTCCTTACGGCCTGTTTCTGGGGACTTTTCAAGACTCTCAAGACGGAGAAGGTGTTCTGGAACACGGCCTTGCTATGCTTCACCACAATCGTGATTGGCTTCTCCGTGTTCAGCATCGTGATCATCCGCTCCTGCGCCAAGACCCCGACCAACGAGTACCAGCCGGACAATGCTTTCACCCTTGTGCGTTATCTTTCCCGTGAGCAGTACGGCTCAGTGCCACTTCTTTATGGTCAGTACTACGGTTCTCCGTACGAACTCGATCAAAACACTTACTGGGCTCCATTGGATGGCAAGTACAAGAAGGTGCCAAGTCCTGTTGATGTGAAGTATGACCGTGCCGGAAAGATGTTGTTCCCAAGGATGCATAGTAGTGTCGATGAGAGACACATAAAGTTCTACGAGTCCTACACCGAGGGCAAGGGGACACCAGTTCCGGGGGCTCAGTACAAGAAACCTACACAAGGAGCTAACCTGTCATTCTTCTTCGATTTTCAACTCGGTTGGATGTACTGGAGGTACTTTATGTGGAACTTTGTGGGACGCCAGAACGAAATTCACACTCCGGCTGCTGACCTGTTCACTGGCAACTGGGAGAGCGGAATCCCGTTCATAGACAAAATTCATCTTGGTGACCAAAGTAACGCTCCACAGTGGCTTCAGGACAATCCTGGCAAGAACCACTACTTCTTCCTGCCGCTTCTTCTGGGACTCATAGGCTTGTGCTTCCAGTTCGACAAAGACCGAAGAGGATGTTGGTTGACATTCTTGTTGTTCTTCATGACCGGAATCGCCATCGTGCTCTACCTGAACCAGTCTCCGTATCAGGTGCGAGAGAGGGACTATGCCTATGCTGGGTCGTTCTACGCATTCGCTATCTGGATTGGATTCGCGGTCGCAGCGGTATATTCATGGATTGCTTCCGCCTTAAAGGAAAAGCACACGGTCGCTGTTGCCACCGTGGCTTCTGTGGTATGTCTTTTCGTGCCTGCGCTGATGGCGGAGGAGGACTGGGATGACCACGACAGAAGCAACCGCTACACTGCTGTCGAGGTCGCGAAGAATTATCTTAACTCGGTGGGTGAGAATGGCTTGCTCGTTACTCACGGTGACAATGACACCTTCCCTCTTTGGTACGCCCAGGAGGTTGAGGGATTCAGGAATGATGTGAGAATATGCAATACCTCCCTTCTTGGAACTGACTGGTACATTGACCAGATGAGGTATCCTATCAACAATTCCGCACCGCTCAATCTTTCAATCGGACAGGAGCAGTACCTTTATGGCACTAACGAGTGGATTCCTATTGAGGACAAGCGTGACCAGGCCCTTCTGCTTTCTGATTGCATCACTGTCTTCAAGCATCCGGATGCGAAGTTGGTCTATCAGGACGGGCGCAAGTTGGATTACTGGGTGTCCAGAAAGATGATCATTCCAGTCAACAAAGAGAACTGCTTGAAGAGCGGAATCGTGAGCGAGAAATTCGCTGAGCAGATTCCAGACTCGATAGTGATCTCAATTCCTAAAAGTAAGAACTACCTCAGCAAGCAGGAGTTGTTCTTTCTTGATTTCCTCTCCACGTATCAGTGGGACAGGCCATTGAATGTCCTCAACCAAGGTGGTGATCTAAACATAGGCCTTCGTGATTACCTTATGTATGAAGGTTTCTCATGCAAGTTCGTCCCTATCAAGAATAAGGTCCAGTCTTTGGATGTCGGCCTTGTTGACACGGATGAGCTTTATGACAAGATTGTGAACAAGTCTTGTTTCGATGCCGTGTCTCGTGAAGATTATTGCGTTGACTATCAGAACACTTACACGTTCCTTGGCGTGATGTCTCTCCGGAGTCTATTCACTTCCGCTGCCAATGCCTTCCTTGCCGCAGGTGAAAAAGACAGGGCCGAGGAGATGTTGGACAAGTGCCAGCAGGTTCTCAAGCCTAAGGAGTATCCTTATGACAACTCACTTCTGGGTTGGGCTTCGAACTCATTGTTCCCTATAACGATGGTCAAGGACTATTACGCACTTGGTAAACCTGAAAAAGCTCAGGCCTTGGCTCGTGAACTGAACAAAGAACTGCTAGAGTCTATTCGTTTTTACCTCGACTTCTATTCAATTTGCAAGAATGATTTTGAGTACAACTGCAATCTGATTTACTACTTGGCTAACGATGTCATCCGTGAAGCCGGAGACAAAGAGTTCGCTGATGAGATTGCAAACTCTCTGTCAGATTATCTGTCAGCTATGCAGTAGAATTATTCTTTTGAATTACCGATAACTGCTATCGAAACAAAGGGATGATAATCCATCCTGCCTTGTGAGTGGTGTTGTAATTTTGCGTTGTCAAACAAATTAAGAGCGTAAGATTATGACACCACTTGAAATTTCTACGGCAGCTATGAGCGCCAATTCCGGATCACTGATCATCGTTTGCGCGGTCGTAAGCGCGATTATCTTGGTCGTTTCCTTCCTGCATGAAAGGCTAAGGGCTTTCAATGCCAAGCACAGCATCATTACCTATTCCGACACTCTTGTGAGGCCGGTGTCTTGGAACGATGGAAAAGATGGTGTGGATGCTGACGGCATTCCTTTCTATGGATCCTTTGAGGAGGAGGATTCAGATGCGAAGGCTGATAACATTGTGTCACTCCACAATGTTGTAAAGAAGGACAAGGAATATGGAAACAGAGGAACTCACGCTGCATAATGAATTGAAGCGCAAGAGCATATTCCTGAGAGACTACACCACCGAACTCTATGCCAGTGGGGCGACTACAATCCGAATCGAAAAGAATCTGAGCCGAATTGCCGAACAGTGGCACACAAAGGCCGACTTCTCCGTGCTACCTACATGCATAGCCCTGAACCTATGGGATGAGAAGGAGGAAAAATCCTACACTGTGACCGGAAAGATTCCAGCGGACAGGATCAATTTCAACACTGTCTCTGACCTCAGCAGACTTAGCTGGAAGATTGTCGAGGAAGGACTTGACGTTCAGATTGCCACCGACAGGTTCAAAGATATTCTCTATAAGAAGAGACTCAATCCTTGGCTTGTGCTAGTTCTCGTTGGATTTGCTAATGCCTCTTTCTGCGAACTTTTTGGTGGAGACTTGATCTCTATGGCAATCGTGTTCTTTGCAACGGTGGACGGTTTTTTCCTCAAACAGAAACTTCCAGCCAAAGGAGTTGACTTCAGGATTGTGATAGTCCTTGCCGCATGCCTGTCCGCTGTGATAGCTTGTTCCGGTTTTGTCTTCGGTTTGGGGAAGACCCCGGAGGTGGCTCTTGCCACAAGTGTACTTTATTTTGTGCCAGGAATCCCTTTCTGCAACGCAGTCTGCGACCTTATTTATGGCCATTACATCTGCTGCATAAGCCGTTTCCTTCACGCGTTGATCATAACAGTCTGCTTGTCTCTGGGACTTTGCATTGCTTTCGGACTGCTGAATATTCAATTTCTGTAATGGAACTTTTCTTTCTTATCATAAAAGACGGTATATTTGCTGCGATTGCAGCGATAGGCTTTTCGAGCATCAGCAATCCGTCACCTAAGGTGTTCCCATTGTGTGCCTCAATCGCTGCGGCAGGACACATGACCCGATACGTGTTGATGAATATATGCGGTTTCCAATTGGCTTCAGGCAGCATGCTTGGCGCTCTTGTCATTGGCTTTCTGGCTTTGCCGGCTGCCAAGCTTATCAAGACACCGGCCGAATGCATCTCTTTCCCGGCCCTACTCCCTATGGTCCCTGGAATGTACGCCTACCGGACGATCCAATCACTGATGCACTGTCTGGGGGCATATTCAGAACCTTCGTTCATGCATTATCTGTACCTGCTGAAGTTCAATTGGATGACTTGCATGGTGACCATCATCGCGATGGTGGTCGGTGCTCTGCTTCCCATCCTGCTTTTCCAGAATTTTTCATTTAAGGTCACAAAGTAATGGAATTCAGACAACTACGTTATTTTGTCAAAGTCGCGCAACTGCGCAGTTTCTCAGAGGCTTCTAAGGCTTTGTTTATCTCTCAGAGTACTCTGTCCCAGCAGATAAAGCAGCTTGAGGACGAGCTTGGGGTAGATCTTCTTGTCAGAGACTCAAGGCATGTCGCCTTGAGTGACTATGGTGAGCAGTACCTCCCGTACGCCAAGCAGGTACTCAAGGATGTTGACGCTAGTGCTGAAAGGATGAAAGACGTGCGTGAACTGAATATAGGAACATTGAATGTCGGTGCTACCTATACTTTTTGTCCGTTATTGGCTGACACTGTTCGTGACTTTATGAAGAAATATCCGGGAATCAAACTGAAAGTTTATTGCCGTTCGATGGAGAACCTTATGGAAATGCTTGAGCACGGACAACTTGATGTTGCTCTGTCCTACAAGCCGTTGGAAAGTTACGAGGACATAGACTCGCACATTCTGTTCAACAGTAAGCTTTGTGTCATCGCTGGCAAGGACAATCCTGTGGCCAAGATGAAAAAGATCCGCCTTGCTGAGTTAGAAAAACTCCCGCTTGCTTTGCCGGCAAAAGGATTGCAGGCAAGAAATGCGTTTGACAGTCTTCTGTACGGACAGAATTTCAAATATGATGTAAGGTTAGAGATTAATGATCTGAATGTTCTTTTGGACATGGTCTCCAGAACCAATCTTGTGACTCTGCTTTCGGAGGCTACAGTCAGAGGCAACAAAGATTTTGTGGCCATCGAATTGGACCACCCTCACTCTGAAATGGAAGGATCGTTTCATATTCTCAAAGGCAGCTATTGCAAAAACGCGACAAAGGAATTCCTGAAATTCCTCATTGAGAACAATTCGTTCACGATGGCGATGGACGCCATCGCGAACCGATGAAGTAAAACCCCGGTTTCGGAACGCTTACGCTCTTATCGCTGGCCGTTTTTTTTGTCGAACATTTCCACCCAGCCGTCCCGAAACCGGAGTTTTTATTTTAGACCAGTGCTTTCACTTGCTCAGCATTGAGTGGGAGCAGTTCGGTGATTGGCTTGTACTCGTACTGGTCGAAGTCGTTGATCTGAGCGAAGCCACCGGATTTGTCGCAGCGGTAGTAGATGTACATCAGAAGCCCGCCCGGAGCTTCAGGTACTGCCTTTGTTGACTTACCTTCAAGGAAAGAGACGAGCTCTTCTTTCTTTGTCTTAGGGTAGTTGGCAGTTTTGCGCTTGAATGAACCTTCCTTACCTTCAATCACGTAAGATGATTTCATAGCTAGGAACAGAATCAATGCGAACAGAATCAGAGTGCATCCAAGAATGAACATTGAATCTGAACAGAATAGCAGCGCGACTCCGGCTGCGAGAAATACGAGTGTGACGAGAATGTCCTTTGCAGACCTGACTTTATTAATATTAACAGTTTCCATTTTATTTGTTATTTGTAATTGTTAGTTGGCGGCAATTTTGCTGCCTTTTATTTGCCTGAGAGGAACATTATGACCACTCAGGCGATTGTGTTGTGTAACTAAAAATACGGACGTACTACATGTTTATGTAATAGTCTTTTGTTTGCCGCTTATTGCTGAAGGGGCGGCGCCCTTTTTTACAATGGAAACTGCTCGCTATAGACGTAGCTTCCGCAGTGTCGGCAGGGATCTCCTTAAACAAATCGGATGGCAGAATGTTTTGAGTTCAAATAGTCTGAATTCAAACTCTGTTCTGCGCAGCTGCCTGCACGTGCTGCCGGAAGCACCGGTGACTGTGCGGACTACTGTCTGCCCCTCAGCAGTCGGACTGGAGAGACATGGAGTGTTGAACTTTATGAATAAATGATTAGATTGTGTCGTGTCTGTAAGACGCCCAGTGGATGTTTGGATGGAGATGGCTGTGTCGGATTCACTGAGGTAGCTGGTCCACAGACCCTTGCAGAAAAATGTAAGGGCAACGAGGAAAATCGAGACTAGCATGAATCTGACAAATGACTTCATCCCTTCTACCTCCTAAGTCTTACGAATATGCTAAGTGGCAGGTTTTTTCCAAACTTGTCCCTGATCACGAGCTCTCCTGAGTCAAGCATTATGTCGCTCGAAAGCCCGAATGCCTGACGTACTACGGTCTCACCGAGAATGGCTGAAAACCCGTTGGAGTAAAGATTCAGGACAAGAAAACTGTTCTGTGGAGCGAGAATCTTCCCAACTGTCTTCATCATGTCGAAAAGACACTCGTCCAGTTTCCATTTTTCACCGTCTGGCCCGTGACCGTAAGCCGGAGGATCTAGAATGATGCCTTGGTAGAGATTGCCACGTTTGGCTTCGCGTCCAGCGAACTTCATGGCATCTTCGACAACCCAACGGATGTCTTGGAGACCGCTTCTGTCCTGATTACCATGAGCCCAAGTGACAACCTGACGAACCGAGTCAAGATGTGTGACATCAGCTCCTGCACATTTTGCTGCCAGCGATGCCGCCCCCGTGTAGGCGAACAGATTCAGAACCTTGGGACGTGAGCCTGTCTTCGCAGCGATGTTCGAAGTTTGCTTGAATATGTAGTCCCAATTCGCGGCCTGTTCCGGGAAGACTCCCACGTGCTTGAATGACGTGAGTCCCAGCCTCAGACTGAACTTCGGCCCTCCGCTATAGCGGATCCACCACTGATCTGGCATATTCCTGAGCCTTTCCCACGTTCCGCTGTCCTCTTTCCCGGCCTTGCCGAATCCGGCTCCCGGAGTGAAGCGGGTGTGGGCAAGAGAGTTCCACTCTTTATCGCTCATGCTCTTGTCCCACAGGGCCTTAGGCTCTGGACGAGCAAGAACATATTCACCGAACCTTTCGAGCTTCGCGCCCCTTCCGGAGTCGAGAAGTTCGTAGTCCTTCCAAGATTGTGGATTAAACTCGATCGTCATAGCATGCAAAGATAGGAAAAGAAAGCCTGTTTTATCCTGTTGCGATCGGATTTAATCGTTATAGTCTGGCTAATTGATTCCCAATCCGCTGAATTTTACTATATTTGCGTCTTGAATTACGCTAACAATTTTAAACAATACCGTTATGCAACAGCACATTGACACCTACGATTTCAAAGGTAAGAAGGCTATTGTCAGAGTGGATTTCAACGTTCCGCTCGATGAGAATTTCAACATCACAGACGACACCCGCATCCGCGCGGCTCTCCCTACACTCAAGAAAGTGCTCTCAGAAGGAGGCTCCCTCATCCTGATGTCCCATCTCGGACGTCCTAAAGGAGTGGATCCTAAGTTCTCTCTCAAGCACATCGTTGCCCACGTCTCAGAATGCCTTGGTGTTCCTGTACAGTTCGCTGACGACTGCATGAAGGCTGACGCGCAGGCCGCCGCCCTTAAGCCGGGCGATGTCCTGATGCTTGAGAACCTTCGTTTCTACGCTGAAGAGGAAGGCAAGCCTAGGGGACTTGCGGACGATGCGACTGATGAGGAAAAAGCTGCGGCCAAGAAGGCCGTCAAGGAAAGCCAGAAGGCTTTCGTGAAGAAGCTTGCATCCTATGCTGACTGCTACATCAACGATGCTTTCGGAACCGCCCACAGGGCGCACGCCTCAACGGCTCTGATCGCTGCCTATTTCCCTGACGACAAGATGTTCGGTTACCTGATGGAAAAGGAGATTAAGGCGATCGACTATGTTCTGAAGAACGCCAAGCATCCTTTCACCGCCATCATCGGTGGTTCAAAGGTTTCCAGCAAGCTCGGAGTGATTAAGAACCTGCTTGACAAGGTTGACAACCTGATCATCGGTGGTGGAATGGGCTACACCTTCATCAAGGCTCAGGGTGGTCACATCGGAAAGTCTCTTCATGAGGACGAGCTCATGCCTGATGCTCTTGAGATCATGAAGGAGGCCAAGGAGAAGGGCGTTAACCTTTCGCTTTCAGTCGCCACAGTCTCAGGTCAGGAGTTTAGCAACGACACACCTCGCAAGACATTCGACATATTCAACATTCCTGATGATTGGGAGGGAATGGACGCTTCCGATGCTTCCCTTGAAAACTGGAAGAAGATCATCCTAGCTTCCAAGACCATCCTTTGGAACGGTCCTGTCGGAGTGTTCGAACTTCCTAACTTCGCTCACGGAACAGAGAAGATTGCTGAGTTCGTGGCCGAGGCCACCCAGAACGGAGCCTACTCCCTCGTCGGTGGCGGAGATTCAGTCGCAGCTGTCACCAAGCTCGGATTCGCTGATAAGGTAAGCTATGTGTCCACCGGTGGAGGTGCCATGCTTGAGGCCATTGAGGGCAAGGAACTGCCGGGCATAGCCGCTATCCGCGACTAAGCACTCGGATTATCCGAAAAATACGCTATCTTTGTACGATAAGTGATTTTTGATTATGGATTACCTGTTCGTACATTGGAACATGAATCCGGAGATATTCAGGATCGGATCTTTCGCTGTAAGGTGGTATGGTCTCCTGTTTGTTTCCGGGTTCGTTCTTGGTTACTGGATGTTCACGAAGTTCTTCAAGAGGGAGAAAGTCAACGAGGCCCTTCTTGATCCGCTTCTTTACACATTATTGATCGGAACTTTGGTTGGGGCACGTCTCGGACATTGCATTTTCTACCAACCGGACTATTATTTCGGCTCATGGAAGGGTTTCTTAGAGATCTTCGCTGTGTGGCACGGAGGACTCGCCAGCCATGGAGGGGCACTGATGCTGCTTCTGTGCATGTGGTGGTTCGCGAATAAGTACGGCAAGAAGAATCACATTGACTTTCTGTGGATTCTGGATCATCTGGCGATAGCCGTGGCGTTTGCGGCAACATTTATTAGGCTTGGAAACCTCTGTAACTCTGAAATATACGGTGATGTCACAAATCTTCCATGGGGCTTCATCTTCGAGCGCAGGGGAGAGACCGAGCCGAAGCATCCTACCCAGATCTACGAGGCTCTCAGCTATCTTGTCCTCGGCATCGGGCTGCTCTGGCTTTATGTCAAGAGACTGGACAAGATGTACAGAGGTTCTTTCATAGGAATATTCTTCATCGTCTGCTTCGGAATGCGCTTCCTTATTGAGTTCATCAAGGAGCCTCAGGTCGATTTCGAGAGTTCTATGGCTTTGGACATGGGACAGCTGTTGAGCATTCCGTTCGTGCTGCTCGGTATCGGGCTCCTTATATATTCTTATAAGAAGAAGATTCCCGCAGCAGCGGTTATTCCTGACAACAAGCAGCAAGAAGCGGCACCTACCCACTATGCCAAGGGTATCAACGGATAGTTTATGGTAAAAGCGATATTTTTTGACATCGATGGCACTCTGGTGAGTTTCAAGACTCACCGGATGTCCGATAATCTTAAGGAGAAACTTCACGAGCTTCAGGCCAAGGGCGTGAAGCTTTTCATTTCCAGCGGTCGTGCCAGGCTTGTGATGAACAATCTGGGCGGCTTTCCGTTCGATGGCTATGTGGAGATGAACGGGGCAAAGACCACGCTCGGAGAAGAAGTGATTGACAGTCACCCTATGCATAAGGAAACCTCGATGCAGATTGCTGAGATTGCTGAGACCCACAATGTTTCCTGTTGGGTGTTTGCTGACACAGTTGCCGGTATAAACCATGTAAGTGAGCATGCCATTGAGGTGGAGAATATGCTGAATCTCCACCCGTCCGGCTTTTTGGATCTTTGCAAGGTCGCCCGAGAGCATCAGGTCTATGAATACACAATATTCTTTGATGAGGGGCAGGAGAAACGCTTGCTTCGCCCTGTCCTTAAGGAAGTTACCTACTCAAGGTGGCATCCGTATTTCATTGATGTCGTACCGGAGGGACTGTCGAAATCTTATGGCGCTTCAAAGATTCTGGAACACATCGGAGTGAAGCGTGAGGAGTGCATGGCGTTCGGCGACGGAGGCAATGATATTCCTATCATTGAATATGCAGGGATCGGCGTCGCGATGGGCAATGCCACCGATGATGTCAAAGCAGCCGCTGACTATGTCACGGACACTGTTGACGAGGACGGAATCGTCACTGCACTCGAGCATTTTGGCGTGATATAGGAAACTGGGAAATTTTTTTAGTTTTTCAGTGCATCGTTTTATTTACTTGTCAATAAAGACGATGCACTTTCTGTTTTGTGTCCTGAAGGGAAAGAAGTTGTTCTTTTCTCTTGGAAAATAAGAATGTTTGCACAACATTTGCAGAATAATTTCCCCGTTTGATAACGATTATGGCCGAATTGACAAAGGAAATAATAATGAGGACCGCGGACTCCCTTTTTTCCGAAGAAGGGATTCGCGAGGTGTCCATAGACGACATCTGCCGTAAGTTGGGCATCTCAAAGAAGACATTCTATCAGTACTATGCTCAGAAGGAAGATCTTGTCGCGGATGTGGTTACCAATAATGTCAGAAAGAAAAAAGATGAGTTCGACAGGATGGTGAAGGGCAAGGACATAGTCCAGATTCTAAAGGCTCTTTTTTCCATGGTGAACAGAAAGAAGACCATGGTAAAGGACAAGAGAATGGTAAAGGACATCATGAAGTATTACCCTGAGACATTCACCAAGCACGCAGAGGAGCGGGGTAAGGCCATGCACCGCTTCTTTGTTGAGCGTTTCCGCGAGGGCATGGAGCAGGGGTTGGTAAGGTCTGACATGGATGTTGATGGTGTTCAGCTTCTGATTTGCATCATGCACGAGGGTATGACCGACTACCTTGAGGGGAGCGGTCATGTTGAGGGAGTCAAGGTCTCCTTCAAGTCGCTTGCCGCGGCTTTTGAGGACATAGTCACAAGGACTCTTCTCACCCCGAAGGGTTTTGAGGAATATTCATCATTGACAAATGATAAAAACAGTTAGTATAAGTATGAAAAACAGATTGAAGAATTTAATTCTTGTCATGGCTGCGTTGCCGCTGGCACTGTCCGCACAGGCTCAGTACCGGAATGACACGATTCCAAAGGAGTCTCCCAAGGACACGGCCAAAGTCGTTCTGACATTGAACGATGCATTGCAGATCGCTCTGAGCGAGAATGTTGCGGTCAAGGTCGCCGACAAGGAAATCCAACGCACTGAATATGCCAAGAAGGGCACCTACGCCTCCCTGTTCCCGCAGATCAACGCCTCGGGAGCTTATCAGAGAACCATCAAGAAGCAGATGATGTACATGGATTCAGACAGTGGCTCAGGTGGCGGTTCGAGCATGTTCAGCTCTCTTCTGCCATATTTCACGAGGATCAACGAACTTTCTGAAAATGCCGGAATGGAACCTGTGAAGACTGAATCCGGAGAGAGCAGTTCCAGCAGCGGTGGTTTTGCCGTAGGCCGTTGGAACACTTATAATTATGGAGTGTCCGCATCACTGCCTATCGTCAACGCCCAGCTTTGGGAGAGTCTGAAGATATCCGGCCAAAGCGTAGATCTGGCCGTAGAGAAGGCTCGGTCTTCGAGACTGGACATGGTCACGCAGGTGAAGCAGGCTTACTACGCTGTTCTGCTAGCCAAGGAAGCGTTCAAGGTGTATAAAGATGTGTATGAGAACGCTGTCGAGAATTTCAGCCAGACCGAGAAACGCTACAACGCCCAGAAGGCTTCGGAACTTGAATATACAAGGGCCAAATCAACCGTGGCCGCCGCTGTCCCGAATGTCTACAATGCGGAAAGCTCGGTTATACTCGCGCTTTGGCAGCTTAAAGCCGTGATGGGTGTTGAGTTGGAAAGGAATATAGATGTGTCCGGCACCCTTGAGGACTTCTCCAAGGAGATGTTCCGGGATCTTAACGAACATAGTGAGCCATCACTTGAGTACAACACGACAATGCGCCAGTTGGAAATCCAGGCCGAGCAGTTGGCCTCCACCGTACGCATGCAGAAAGCCGCTTACCTGCCGACCCTTTCGGCTAACTTCTCATACAGCATGATCGCGATGACCAACGACTTCAAGTTCAGCGAGTACCAATGGTCTCCATATTCTTATGTGGGAGTGAGCCTTTCTATCCCTATTTTCTCCGGTGGCAAGCGCCATAACGATGTCCGCCAGACAAAGGTGCAGGCCGCGCAGCTCGATCTTCAGAGGGTCGAGACCGAAAGGCAGTTAAGAATATCCATCCGTCAGTACCTTAACACGATGGAGACTAACATGAATAGTTTCAACTCCGCCACCGAGGCGGTCGCTCTTGCCCAGAAGGCCTACGACATCGCCGCCAAGTCCTACAAGGTCGGAAAGAGCACGATCACGGAACTGAATGACGCGCAGCTTACCTTGACCCAGGCAAGTCTGTCCCAGTCACAGGCGGTCTATAATTTTGTTGTCGCCAAGTCGAATCTTGAGAAGACCCTCGGCTACGATTTCATCGATGAAAAGGGAGATGTCGATCTCGAAAATATGTGAAAAAAATAAAACATTAAGAATATGAACAAGATTATCAGAACAATGGCTTTCGTCTCAGCCGCCGCGCTGCTTGCTTCTTGCGGAAACGGCAAGAAAGCCGACAACACATCCGCTGCCCAGAACGTTGAGGAAAGGGCGACGTTGATTTCCACGGCCACCGCTGTGAGACAGGAAGTGCCTCAGACGGAAACATATTCATCATCCGTGCAGGCTTTCGCGATCAACAACATCGCGCCTCAGACCGGCGGCAGGATCAAGACCATCAAGGTCGATGTCGGCAGTTTTGTGAACAAGAATCAGTTGCTTGCCGAGATGGATGCAGCTCAGTTGGATCAGGCAAGGCTCAAACTTGTGAACGACTCGACCGAACTCAGTCGTCTGAGAAGCCTTTACGAGGAAGGAGGAGTGTCAAAGTCTGATTTTGACGCCGCTGAGATGGCCTATAAGGTAAGTCGCAGGTCCTACAACAACCTGCTTGAGAACACATGGCTTCGTTCGCCTATAAGCGGAGTCATTACCGCAAGAAACTACGACCAGGGCGACCTCTATTCCGGACAGCCTATCTTTGTGGTCCAGCAGATCACTCCAGTTAAGCTTTTGGTCGGAATCTCAGAGTCTGACTACATGAAGGTCAAGAAAGGAGATCAGGTGGAGATCACAGCTGACGCCATTCCTGGCAGAACATTTACTGGCAAGGTCAACAAGGTCTATCCTACTATTGATCCTACCAGCCACACATTCACGACAGAGGTCCTTGTTGGCAACGCTGACAGAACCCTGCGCCCAGGAATGTTCGCGAGAGTCAAGGTGGAGTTTGGGGTGAACAACAGCATCATTGTTCCTGACGAGGCGGTTGTGAAGATGCAAGGCTCAGGTCAAAGAAGCGTCTATGTCGTTAATTCCGACAACACTGTCAACAGTGTCATCGTCAAGATCGGTCGTCATTTCGACAGATACTATGAGATTCTCGAAGGCTTGAACGATGGTGACATCGTTGCCACCAAGGGAAGCTCCAGTCTGAAGGACGGAGCCAAGGTCGAGATCTCCAAGAACAACTAAAGAATTGAAACTATGAGTATTTATAGATCAGCGGTGAAGAAGCCCGTCACAACGGCATTGATATTCCTTGCCTTTGCGATATTCGGTGTCTTCTCACTGATGAACACATCATTGGCGAACTACCCGGATTTCGATGCTAACGTCGTCCTGGTGATGTCGTCATATCCGGGAGCGAGTGCTTCCGACATCGAGAACAACCTCACAAAGGTGCTTGAGAACACCTTGAACGGTGTGGAAGACCTTAAGGACCTCACTTCCAGGTCAAAGGAAAATGTCTCCATTGTGGTTTTGGAATTTGAGTATGGCACCGACATCGACGAGGCCTGCAACAACATACGAGACAAACTGGACCTTGTCAACTCATCCCTGCCTGACGGAGCCTCCGTTCCTGTGCTCTTCAAGTTCGGTATGGATGACATGCCGGTGCTGATTCTTTCGGCAAAGGCGGATAAGAGTCTGATGGGCCTTGACAAGATTCTAGACGACAAACTTGTCACCCCTCTGGGACGTGTGAAAGGCGTTGGAACCGTCAGCGTTTCCGGTGCTCCTGAAAGGGAAATCCATGTCTATTGCGATCCTAACAAGTTGGAAGCCTATGGTTTGAGCGTTTCGGGAATATCCCAAATCATCGCAGCTGAGAATCGTAATGTTCCTTCCGGAAGCATCGACATCGGTGCAGAGTCTTTCACCCTTCGTGTTGAGAAGGAGTTCAAAGACCCTTCAGAACTGCTTGACATAGTTGTCAGCACACGTAACGGCCAGACCGTTTATCTTAGGGATGTCGCCACCGTCATTGACGGCCTTGAGGAAAAATCTCAGGAGTCTTTCACCAATGGAGAGAGAGCCGCGATGATTGCAGTTCAGAAGCAATCCGGTGCCAACACCGTCAATGTCATCAAGAGTGTCAAAGAAAAACTCAAGACGATCGAGCCTACTCTTCCATCCGATGTGAAGATCACAACTGTGGTTGATAGCTCCACCAACATTCTGAACACCCTTAACTCCTTGAAAGAGACGATCATCATCACCCTTTTGGTGGTCATGCTCGTGGTCTACATATTCCTTGGCCGTTGGAGAGCGACATTCATCATCGTGCTTTCCATCCCTATCGCCTTGCTTGGCTCCTTGATCTACCTTTACGCCACAGGCAACACGTTGAACATCATCTCAATGTCCGCCTTGTCCATTGCGATAGGTATGGTGGTGGACGATGCCATCGTGGTGTTGGAGAACATCTCCACTCACTTGGAGCGAGGTGAGAAACCGACCGAGGCCGCTGTTCATGGAACCTCCGAGGTTGGTATCTCCGTAATCGCATCAACCCTTACGATGCTCTGCGTGTTCCTGCCTTTGACCATGGTTTCCGGAATGGCCGGAATCATGTTTAAGCAACTTGGCTGGATTGTCAGCATCATCATGATCATCTCCACGACCGCAGCGCTTACCCTTGTGCCGATGCTCTGTTCAAGAATGCTGAGCAACAAGCCTAAGAACGGCAAACTGCACAGGGCAATCTTCGACAATGTCGAGAAGTTCCTTGACAAGATCTCCAACGGCTACGCGAAGATCATCGGCTGGTGTATGAATCACAGGAAGACCGTCA
The DNA here is from genome assembly GCA_002297815.1 of Bacteroidales bacterium UBA755. Lineage (GTDB taxonomy): Bacteria > Bacteroidota > Bacteroidia > Bacteroidales > UBA932 > Cryptobacteroides. Next base: position 63,713 of record DBKH01000002.1, read on the forward strand.
TATTCAGTGGCCTTGCCATCTTCGTGGCCGTCCTTGTGCTGCTTGGCCCTGGTGTCAAGACTGAGTATTTCCCGCACTCCGATGAGGGGCGTCTTACCGTATCAATCGAACTTCCGGTGGGTACCGAGCAGACGGTGACTGGAGAGTTCGCTAAGAATTTCGCTGCAAGAATAAAAGCTGAAATTCCTGAAATCCAGGTGCTTCAGTACCGCTTCGGTCAGGCTAGCACCGACAATGTCTGGGGAAGCATGCAGTCCAACGGCTCCTACATCATCTCGATGAACATCAACCTTGGCTCAATGGAGGACCGTGAGCGTTCTTCTTCCGAGATTGCGGACATCATCCGTAAGGACCTCAGAGAATATCCTGAAGTCAAGAAAGGAACAGTCTCCGAGGGCATGGGCGGAGTCGGTGGAGCCGCCTCCATCACTCTTGAGATCTATGGCTACGACTTTGATGAGACAGACCGTGTCGCCAAGGAGATCCAGGGCAAGATGCTGGACAACGAGAACTTTACCCAGGTCGTGCTCAGCCGTGATGACTATACCCCTGAATATCAGGTGGATTTCGACAGAACGAAGCTGGCTCTTAACGGATTGAACTCCACAACCGCTGCTGCTGCGTTCAGCGCTGCGATGAACGGTTCCGTAGGCTCTTACTATCGTGAGGAAGGTGACGAGTACAACATCCGTGTCATCTACGACAAGAAGTTCCGTTCAAGCACGCAGGACATCGAGAACATCATTGTTTACACCCCTGCCGGCAAGGCTGTCCGCATCAAGGATCTTGGTACGGTGGTCGAGGCCAAGGTTCCGCCTACAATCGAGAGAAAGAACCGTGAGAGGTACATCACCGTGACCGGTATCGTGGCCACGGGACATGCCCTCAGTGAGGCCGTTGCTGCCACCAACGCGATCATCAAAACCACCGAAATCCCGAACAACATCACAACCGACATCTCCGGTGACTTCGAGGATCAGCAGTCGATGTTCTTGAATCTGGTAGTGTTGATGGTTCTTATCATCATCCTTGTCTATATGGTGATGGCGTCCCAGTTCGAGTCATTCATGAGTCCGTTCGTGATCATGTTCTCCGTTCCGTTTGCCTTCACCGGTGTTATCCTCGGTCTTTGGGCCACGAACACAGCACTCGGTGTGATGGCGATGATCGGTATCATCATTCTGCTCGGTATCGTTGTTAAGAACGGTATTGTGCTGATTGACTACACGATCCTTATGCGCGAGAGGGGCATGAGCGTCATCGACGCCTCTGTCACCGCTGCGAGAAGCCGTCTGCGTCCTATCCTTATGACCACCCTCACCACCGTGCTCGGTATGGTGCCTATGGCCGTGGGACGTGGAGAAGGTTCGGAACTCTGGCGCTCGCTCGGTATGACTGTCTGCTGGGGTCTGACGATCTCCACGCTTGTCACACTTGTGCTGATCCCTACGATCTACTGCTCCCTTGCCACCGCTCAGGAAAGGCGCAAGGCCAAGAAATTGGTGCAGGCTAAGGGATGATATTTAATTCGCTAAAGATTAATTATTTATGAAAGCAATATTTATCTCATACAATCAGGCCTATGGCAACGAGATTGTCGAGCTGCTTGAGAACCATGGCCAGAGAGGTTTCACCCAGTGGCTGGACATTCAGGGCAGGGGAGGAGTTGACGGCATTCCTCATTATGGAGATCATGCCTGGCCTGAGCAGAACTATGCGATTCTGACGATTGTCCCTGACGAGAAGGTAGGTCAGATTCTGGACGCTCTCCGTCAGAAGGACAAGACCTACAAGGATCTCGGCCTCCGTGCCTTCGTCTGGAACATCGAGCAGGCGTTGTAAAATATTCAGTGAATTTGTTATCTTTGTGTCTGGAATGGTAATTGCGGTTACCGTTCCGGACATTTTAAATTTTCATAGATATGGGAAAAATAGCAACCAACGAGAATTTCGCGGAGCTCATCTCCGATGTTAAACCTGTATTGGTCGATTTTTGGGCGACATGGTGCGGCCCTTGCCGCATGCTGACCCCAACAGTCGAGGCAATAGCTTCTGAATATGATGGCAAAGCCACAGTTGTAAAGTGCAATGTGGATGACTGTGAGGATGTTGCTGTCAAGTACGGCATTCGTAATATTCCTACAATCCTCTTCTTTAAAAACGGAGAAGTTGTTGACAAACTTGTCGGTAATGTGCCTAAGGCTGACATTGTCGCCAAAATTGAGGCTCTTATCTAATTTAAATCTTGGTAATTATGAAAAGGTCATTGATGGTAGCCGCTTTGTTCGCGGCCTTGACAATATGTACGAATGCGTCAGCCCAATCATTCTTGTCTCCGCGAGTGGGAATAATGGGAGGGTTCACATCCTCGTCAACTTCGATCAAAAACGTTGACAACAAATCAGTCTCATTGTACCATGTCGGACTCACGGCTGAGATTCCTCTTTTTGGAGGGTTTGCCATTCAGCCATCTGTCCTTTATCAAGTGAAGGGCTTGTCCGCTGACAAATGGGGTAGCTCAAGCATTTCAGAGACAGTTGGCTCCTTTGAGACTAAAGTAGGTTATCTTGAAGTTCCTGTCCAACTTCAGTGGGGACCGGATCTTTTAGCTTTCCGCCCATACGTCTTTGCCGAGCCTTTTATCGGTTTTCGTGTGGGACAGGACACGAAAGGTGTCTTTGCTGACGGACTCAAGGATAGTCTCAAGAAATTCGAGTATGGTCTCGGCCTCGGAGCTGGACTGGAGGTTTGGAAATTCCAACTTTCCTTTAAGTACTTTTGGAATTTTGGAGACATTTATGACAAGGGCGGTAACATGAAAGATGCAGTTAGTGACAATCTGAAAGATCTTGTCAACAATGGCAATAATTTCAACGGCATAATGGCATCTGTCGCTTTCTTCTTTTAACGGCTAGGCAGATGAATGAAGAACGAAAGATTGTCATTTACTGCTCAGCAAGCTACGACATCGATCAAAAGTATAACCAAGCTGCACGGGAAGTGACCCGTGCGGCTTGTTCGTTTGGCTACACGATAGTCTCTGGAGGTGCTATCAAAGGTACTATGGGGGCAATCGCTGACGAAGTTGTCAGATGTGGAGGTCGTCACATTGGTGTGCTTCCGCGTTTTATGGAGGAGTTTAAGTTCCCTGGTTTGGATCAGGTAATCTGGACGGACACCATGGCAGAGCGCAAGGAGAGAATGCGAGAAGGTACGTGTGCTGCGATCGCTCTTCCTGGAGGAATCGGTACACTTGACGAGCTTATCGGTACATTGACCTTGGCGAAACTGGACAAGTACGGGGGCAAGATTTACGCGTTGAATATTGATGGTTTTTATGCTCCGTTAAAGTCTCTGTTGGACCACTATGTGGACACTGGGATGCTGGATGCCCGTTCAAGGAATCTGATAGAGTTTCCGAACACAGTGGCGGAATTGGTTGGACACTTAGACTAAATTCTTTAAACTGATGACTTTAGAGGAGGTAAAAACATTTCTGGGAAAGGATTGGACGGACACTGATTCACTGATAAGATCTTCCTTGAAAAGTGACATTGAACTTTTGGACAGCACCAACACTGCGATCTTGTCTCATAGTGGCAAGCAACTTCGTCCATTAATCTCTTTGCTTGTGGCGAGGGCTTGTTCTGGGGGAGTGGCCAATGAGGATAGCATCCGTTTTGCGGCTGCTTCTGAGCTGCTTCATAATGCTACTTTGCTCCACGATGATGTTGCTGACCGGAGTTCGGAAAGGCGAGGATTTCCTACGGTTATGTCTCTGCTTGGAGGATCCGCTTCAGTGCTTATCGGGGATTATTGGCTGGTCAAGGCAATGGAAAACATCTTGTCGTCATCAGCCCATGGCAGCGAAGTAATCCGAATATTCTCAAAAACTCTAAGTTCTCTTGCTGAGGGAGAAATGCTTCAACTTCAGAAGGCTTCCAGTGGTGACACCAACGAGGATGACTACATGAGGATAATATACAGCAAGACAGCATCGCTGTTTGAGTCGGCTTCTGTTTCCGCAGCTATCTCAGTCAATGCCGGTAAGGATAGAATTGAGGCAGTCAGAAGTTACGCTGTTAGTCTAGGGATAGCGTTCCAGATCAAGGATGACATATTCGATTATTCTGATGGTCAGGACATTGGCAAGCCTGTCGGGATTGATTTAGAGGAGCAGAAGATAACATTGCCCCTTCTTGGTGCTTTGAAATCAGTCCGTGAGGAAGAAGCTGCATCGGTAAGGAAGAAAGTCGTTGATATTCAAGAATATTCTGAGTATAAGAATGAAATCCGAGAGTTTGTCAGGAGTAAAAAAGGTGTGGAATATGCCATCTCAGTCCTTGATGAGTATGTTGCTAAAGCAGTCTCTGCGCTCTCAGCCCTTCCTAATTCCAAAGAAAAAGAGTATCTTGTGAAAATTGCAGGATTCACTGCCTACAGAAAGAGTTGATGGATTTGGATGGAATCATAGGGAACCACGATGCTGTCAAAGCGTTGAAAGGGATGGCCGAAACAGGTCGTATCCCTCACGCTATGATGCTTTATGAGAATGACGGTTGTGGGGCAATGGCTCTTGTTCTGGCTTTCCTTAGCCGGATTATGGGGGATGAGCACAAGGTGTCGGGGTTGATTCATCCAGATGTGCATTATGTCTATCCAGTGGCTAACGGCTCGAAGGTCAACGAAAAAGTGGAAAACCTGAGGGCAGAGCTTTTTTTGGATTATTGGCGGTCTTTGATGACCTCTAATCCTTATGCCCTTGAGCAAGAGGTCAGTTCCGCATTTGGAATAGAAGGCAAACAGTCTGGAATAAATAACGCTGAGGCTAAGGAAATTCTTGAAACAGTGTGGCTTACGGCTGTTGAAGGTGGGTGGAAAGCAGTTGTTGTTTATCTTCCAGAGAAAATGAATGCGGCCTCTGCAAACCGACTTCTCAAAGCCATTGAGGAGCCTCCGGAGAAAACTCTTTTCATCATGATCACTCATGCTCCGGAAAAAGTTATGCAGACAATCTCCTCAAGATGCCAAGCGATAAGGGTCCTGCCATATTCAAAAAAGGAGATTTCTGAGATTCTGGTTTCCCGTTTCGGTAAGACCCCTAGTGAGGCTTCGCAGGCTGCTTTGGTCGCGGGAGGCAGTGTCGGGAGCGCTCTTCACTACCTTTCCGGCAAGGAGGACTACCTCCGTCAGATGGAGTTGTTCAAAGGCCTCACTGACTCTCTTGTCTCAAAGGATCTAGGTGCGGCATTGAGTTGGGGAGATGCAATGGCAGCTCTTCCATCGCGTGAAAACCAGAAAGCTTTTTGTAAATTTGCAGGCGAGAGTCTCCGTAAAGTTTTTCTGATACAACAGAACATGCCTCAGATCGCAGGTGTTGCGGAAGAGGAGAAGGACTTTTTTTATCGGCTTGCGTCATCGTGTCGGAAGAGTTTTCCGAGGATGGCGGTGTCTTGTTTGGACAGGGCACAGATGCTTATTGACAGGAACGTGAATCAGAAGATTCTGTTTACAGATCTTGTCGGAAGGCTGTATTTGTTATTCTGACAGTTAATTATGGATGAGTATGGAAAACATTGATAATGAGGCAATACAATTTGATTGCAATCGCGGATGCACGATCTCTCAGAACAAAGAGACTGGTGAATATGACTGCAATTATCGTCAAGGATGCTGTAAGTTGAAAGACTACGACTGGCTTCATGGCATTCGTCAGGAGCAGTTTAAGGACCTTTTTGAGGTTCGCTTCAAAAACACCAGAAAGGGTATTTTCATAAATGCTTCTGGTCAAGGGATAAAGACCGGGGACTTGGTTATCGTTGAGGCAACCAATGGTCACGATCTTGGCATCGTGACTCTGGAGGGACCTGTTGTGGGACGTCAGATGAAGTGCAAAGGTGTAGATCCTGAGGCGACTCCTCTTAAGAAAATCTACCGTAAAGCCAAGCCTTTTGACATTGCTAAGTGGCAGGAGGCAATTGCACGCGAACAAGACACGATGATTCAGGCCCGCAGGATAGCTGCAGAGCTAGGTTTGGACATGAAGATTGGTGATGTGGAGTTTCAAGGAGACGGGACTAAGGCGATTTTCTACTACATCGCTGATGGGCGTGTTGATTTCCGCCAACTGATCAAGGTTTATGCGGAGGAGTTCCGCATCAGGATTGAGATGAAGCAGATCGGTGCCCGTCAGGAGGCTGGTCTGATTGGTGGCCTTGGAGTCTGTGGCAGAGAACTTTGCTGCGCCAATTTCATCACGAATTTCCAGTCCATCTCCACATCGGCAGCCCGTACTCAGGACCTGTCCCTGAATCCTCAGAAGCTTGCTGGACAATGTGGAAAGTTGAAATGCTGCCTGAACTACGAGGTAGCCAACTACTTGGACGCTCAGTCTCGTATTCCTAAAATCTCCGAACCGCTTGAGTTTGAGGATGGTTTGGCCTACCTTGCAAAGACAGACATTCTTCAGGAGGTTATGTATTTTACCTACGAGAAAGGATCTTTGTCTAATCTTTACCCTTTGGCTGCATCGGAAGTCGCGCAGATTATCATGATGAACCGTAATGGTCAGAGGCCTGAGTCTCTGAAGAGCGAACCGGAACCGACAGGACCTCAATTTGTCTCTGCGGTCGGTGATGACAGCATCACAAGGTTTGACAGACCGAAGAAGAACAAGAATAAGAATCGGAACAAGAACAAGACGAAATCCAACGCGGACGTTCAGCCTTCTGTCCAGGCTCCGGTTGATAACGCGGAGGTTACGGTCAGACCAAAGCCGGATGGAGGAAACAACCGCCGTGGCAACGGGATGCGCAAGTATGTGAACGGTCGTCCCGGACAACGTCCGCGTGGTGAAAGAAAACCAGATCAGAAGCCTCCTAAAGCAGATGCGTAGGACTTTTCTTGGCTTTGTGTTCTTGGTGGTCGTGGCATCGTGTTCACGGCCTTCATCTTACGAGCCATTTGTGATTAGAGAGGATGCTGAGTACGGTGACACCTACAATTTCAACTTGGATCTGTCAGACTCAACCCTTTCTTATGGTCTGAGTTTCTACACAAGGCTTGAGCGCCCACCTTTTGGAGAATTCCCCTCTGACAGCATTTCTTTGGATCTTCGCTGGATTTCCCCGTCTGACTCGGTGATTCTTTCGGACACGACTTACATACGTGTGGATTGTCCGGTGGACTCATCGTACTATGCGAGGGATTATATTTCTGATTATAAGGATGTTATGGATTTGCCAGAGCATGGGGTGTGGCGTCTTAAAGCCAGGGTACTTAATGACTCCGAATTACTCAGGGGTGTAGGTGTGATATTCACAAGAAAATAATGGGACACGATAAACTTAGAAAATTCGCGGAGAACGAGACATTCTCCTGCCTTCTTCAGCCGGAGGCCGCTTCGGTGCTGGACAAATCCGAACCCGTAGATGGCTTGAGACTTAAGGATCACCCTATCAAGGGACATTGGAACGAGAGGATGTTTGCTACCGGGCAACCTATCGTGCTTGAGCTCGGTTGCGGGAAGGGGGAGTACACCATTGATCTTTCCCGCAGGGAGCCATCGCTCAACTACATCGGGGTGGACATCAAGGGTGCGCGCCTTTGGAAGGGTGCAAAGTTCGCCACGGAGAACAATCTTCCGAATGTGGCTTTCCTGCGCATGAGAATCGAGTTCATCGATGCCTTCTTCGCTCCGGAAGAGGTTTCGGAAATATGGCTGACCTTCTCCGACCCTCAGATGAAGAGCGAGAACTGCCGCCTGACAAGTCCGCTTTTTATGGAGCGCTACCGCAAGTTCCTGAAAAAGGGAGGAATAGTCCACCTCAAGACGGACAGCCGCTTTCTTTATGAATATTCCCGCGCGGTGGCCGAGCAGAACGGCCTGACGATTCTGGCCAGCACCAACGATCTTTACGGCACCGGTCGTGCTGACCTTTCGGATTGTGCTCTGCGTTCTGTTGCCGGTGAATCCGCAGTCGAGGCCCTCTTCGAGGTCCAGACCTTCTACGAAAAGATGTTCTCCGCCCAAGGCTACAAGATCACCTACCTGAGCTTCGTGATCGACCACGAAGGCCCGTACCTCCACCCCGATTTCGACTCCGACTACTGGCGCTCCATCGAAGGCCCCCGCCACTTCACCCATCAGCCGGAAAAACAGCGCTAAAGCCTCTCCTCCGGTCACTGAGCCTGTCGAAGTGACCGTCATGTCACCTTTGCACTGAACAAGCGCATTTTATCCTTTTAATGCTACCGATGAGCGCTACTTGACTACCTACGGCAACATTTAAACCTTTTAATGCTGCCGTAGAGTGCCTTTTACCCTTCCACAGCAGCATTTTCGACTCAAGACGTTGCTGAAAGGCGCGTCATTATTGAGAGCTAAAGAGGCGGAGTCTCAGACCTCCCGCCAGATGTAAACCTTGTCGCCTCGGCGGAGCTTTTTGCCGCCTGGGATGCGGATGTCGTCAGGGAATATTACTGGAATGGAGCAGAGGGTGCCTTTCGCGGCCATCCCTGTTGGCTTTAGGTCAACACGGATCTCGTTGACTGTCTGTTCTATGACTCCGGTGGTCTCACCGATGATCAGGATGTCGTCACCTTTGCGGAGAGCTTCGGACTCCACCAGCACCTCGGCTACGGAGATTCTGTCGAACCAGTTCGTGATCTTTCCGCAGTAGATTTTCTTTCGGGTGGCGTGACTGCCGTAGACATCACTCCACTCACCGAGTTTGGCGCCTTGATAGTAACCGTCCCAGAAGCCTCTGTTGAAGACCTCGGACAGTTCCTCTTTCAAAGAGGCTGCTAGCTCAGGCGTGTAACGTCCCTCGCAGACCGCGTCCGCTGCCCGACGATAGCATTCAGCGGTCTTTTTGACATATTCAGCACTCCTTGCCCGTCCCTCAATCTTGAAGACCTTGACTCCGGCACCGATGATCTTGTCCATGAACTCGATGGTGCACAGATCCTTAGGGGACATGATGTACTTGTTGTCTATGTTCAGTTTTGTGCCCGTCTCAAGGTCCGTGACCTCGTACCCCCTGCGGCAAAGCTGGTAGCAAGCCCCCCGGTTAGCTGACGCCCCGTAGGTCTGGAGGCTCAGGTAGCACTTCCCGGAAACTGCCATGCAGAGGGCACCGTGGGCGAACATCTCGATTCGCACCAGATTCCCAGACGGCCCCTTGATCCCTTCCTGCACGATGGCTTCATGAATATCCTTGACCTGATGAAGGTTGAGCTCCCTGGCCAGCACGATCACGTCCGCGAATTGAGAGTAGAACCGCAGTGCCTCGACATTCGACACGTTGAGCTGCGTGGAGATGTGCACTTCCAACCCGATTTGACGGCAATAGGTTATCGCTGCCATGTCCGAGGCGATGATTGCGTTCACTCCAGCCACCTTGGCAGCATCCAGAGCCTTCCGCATAGGAGCGAGATCCTCTCCGTAAAGGACAATATTCAGGGTCATGTAGGTCTTGACACCATATTCTCGGCAGATTTCCACAATCTTCGGTAGGTCATCCGGGGTGAAGTTGTTCGCTGAGTGCGAGCGCATGTTGAGGTTCCCCACTCCGAAATAGACGGAGTTCGCTCCACCCTGAATCGCTGCATGCAGACATTCAAAATTGCCCGCCGGTGCCATTATCTCAAGTTCCTTCTTGTCCATGTCTCTGAATATTATTCCTCAAAATTAACCCATAAAATCGCCAATCACAAATTTCCTTTCCGCTTTATTCCCAAAACTGCGTTCAAATTCAGATATTTTCGCTAATATTGCAGATTGTGGCGGACTAATTCCGCTGCCAAAACACTATGCAACTTAAAATTACCCTTGAATATTTCACTTCGCCTGGGGAGGAACTTTTTCTGAACCTCTCCGATGGGCAATCAATAGCTATGGAATATGTTGCCGAGGGGCGGTGGGAGGCATCTTTGGAGGTCCCTGATGCGGTTTCGGAGCTAGAATATTCCTTTGAACTTCACCGTGGTGGGCAGTGTGTTCATCGCGAGTGGGGAAGGCATACGGCCCCTGTGGTTCGGCAGGGCTCACCAACCATCGAAGGGACCGACGCTTCGACAAGCTCAGCGACCATCAAAACACCGGTCGCTTCGGCAGGCTCAGCCGCTTCGGCAGGCTCAGCGACCGAAGCGGGAACCGAGTCCCTTGAAATCCGCGACCGTTGGCAGGACCGTCCTGAAGACTCACCGTTCTGGACCAAGGCCTTCACCGACGTGATATTCAAACGGAAACCGGCTTCGCCAAAGCGTTCCGGTAATGTGACCTTTACCGTTCCGGAAGCTCGGATCCGTAAGGATGAGATTTTGGCTATCACCGGCAGTGGCAAAATGTTCGATGACTGGAAAAAGTTCGTCCAGTTGAGCCCTGTTTCCGCTCCGCTTTGGAACGTAACCCTTAATGTGAAGGAACCGTTTGAGTATAAATTCGTTATTCTGGACGCAAAGACGAAAAAAACTAAAGTCTGGGAATCCGGCCCCAACCATTTCTTCGCGGAAGTTCCGGCCAAGGGCCGTCTGCTTGAGATCAGGGATGTCGTTCCGGAGTTCGAGATTAAGCCTTGGCGTGGGGCAGGCACCGCGATCCCTGTCTTTTCCCTCCGCAGCGAGACCAGCTTCGGCGTAGGCGAGTTCAAAGACCTCAAGAAACTGGTGGACTGGGCCGCAAAGACAGGCCAGAGCATCATCCAGCTCCTGCCGATCAACGACACCACAATGACTGGAACATGGACTGATTCCTACCCTTACAATGCGAACTCGACATTCGCCCTTCACCCACAGTTCATCCATCTTCCGGATGCGTGGGTCAAGGCCGATAAAAAATTTAAGGCTCTCCAGAAAGAGCTCAATGCGCTCCCAGCTGTTGACTATGAGAGAGTTAATAATGAAAAGATCCGCCTTCTGAAAGAGGCTTTCGAGAAAGTCGGCCAGGAAGTGATGTCTGGGGAAAGCTACAAAAAATTCTATTCCGCCAACAAAGACTGGCTCATCCCTTATGCCGCTTTCTGTGTCTTGAGAGACGTCAACGGAACACCGGAGTTCGGAAAATGGAAGTCACTTTCTGAATATTCAGAAACCAAGGTCAAGTCATTCTGCCGTAGGCATAAGAACGAGACTGACTTCTACTGCTTCGTTCAGTTCTGCCTCGATGCGCAGCTGAAGGAGGCTGTTGAATATGCCCATTCGAAGGGTGTGGCGATCAAGGGGGACCTTCCAATCGGAATCAGCCGCACGAGTGTGGATGCATGGCAGTATCCACATCTGTTTAATCTTGATTCTCAGGCTGGAGCACCGCCTGACGCTTTCTCTGCAGATGGCCAGAACTGGGGCTTCCCGACCTACAATTGGGAGGAGATGGCCAAGGACGGCTACGCTTGGTGGAAGGCACGTCTGAAGAAGATGAGTGAATATTTTGACACATTTAGGATCGATCATATTCTTGGATTCTTCCGTATCTGGGAAATACCGGTCGGGGTGAAGTCGGGCTTGCTTGGCCATTTCAATCCTGCGCTTCCGTACTCTGCCGATGAATTGAGAGGCAGGGGCTTTGATCCTAATTCACAGTTGTTTGTACCTGATCCGCATCGTGACGGATGGTATCATCCACGTATCGCTGCCCAGAACACGGAGGACTTCCGAGCGCTTAACGATTACTTCAAGAACGCCTACAACGATCTCTACAATGATTTCTTCTACCATCGTCACAACGGATTCTGGAAGGAGTGCGCCATGAAGAAGTTGCCGGTCCTTCTGGATTCGACCGGAATGCTGGCCTGCGGGGAGGATCTAGGAATGATTCCGGCCTGCGTCCCTGAGGTGATGAAGGATCTGCACATCCTGTCATTGGAGATCCAGAGGATGCCGAAGTCTCCCGAGAAGACATTTGACGAGCCGTGGACCTATCCATATCTTTCGGTCTGTGCTACCGGAACCCACGACACCTCCACCTTGCGTGGTTGGTGGGAGGAAGACCGTGCCATGTCCGAAAGGTTCTATCATGAAATCCTCCATTGTGAAGGGCAGGCTCCGTACTTCTGTGAGCCATGGATCTGCGAGCGGATTGTGAACCAGCACTTGGACTCTCCTTCAATGCTGTGTGTCCTCCCGCTTCAGGACTGGATGTCCATTGACGGAGAGGTCCGCTATCAAGGTAAGCCGGAAGACGAGCGCATCAACATTCCGGCCATCTCCCGTCACTACTGGCGCTGGAGGATGCACCTCACCCTTGAGGATCTCTTATCCCGCTCCGACTTCAACCGCAATCTGCACGATCTCATTTCTGATTCCGGAAGAGGTTAGACATCAGGTTAAGACGTTAAAGAACAAAGACATTCCCGAATTTTGCACGTTACCAAAATTCGGGAATGTCTTTGTTCTTTGAACGTAAGGAACAGGTGTCGTCAGATCTTAAAAATCTTGTCCCTGTGGGTGAATATTCGTAAATTTGAAGATTCAAACACAATTTTTCGGTATGGCAAACATTGGTAACCCTTTCACTCCAGTGGAGAAAAAGGCCGTTCTCTGCGGATCTGGAGAACTTGGAAAAGAAATCGCTATTGAACTTGAACGCTATGGAGTGCATGTTGTGGCTGTGGATAAATATCCGAACGCTCCAGCAATGCAGGTGGCTCAGTCGTCTCATGTTCTGTCGATGCTTGATGGAGAGGCACTTGCTTCAATGATTGAGGAAGAAAAACCTGACTTGATCATCCCTGAGGTCGAGGCTATTGCTACTCCGAAGCTCGTTGAACTTGAGAAGAAGGGCTATAAGGTCATCCCGACCGCCAATGCCACTTACCTGACAATGAATAGGGAGGGAATCAGGCGTCTGGCAGCCGAGGAACTGGGCATTCCAACCTCAAGATACGAGTTCGCCCAGACTGAGGATGAGTTCAAGGCCGCTGTGGCTCGGATTGGTTTCCCGTGTGTCGTGAAGCCTGTGATGAGTTCTTCCGGCCATGGCCAAAGTGTGGTACGGGATGAGTCTCAGGTCGCCCAGGCTTGGAAGATTTCTCAGGAGGGTGGACGCGCAGGAGGTGGAAAGGTTATCGTTGAGGGTTTCGTGGATTTTGACTATGAGATTACCCTTTTGACTGTGCGCCATTGTGCCGGAACTACCTTCCTCAAACCAGTTGGCCATCATCAGGTTGATGGGGATTATCGTGAGTCATGGCAGCCTCAGGGCATGAGCGTGGCTGCTGAAAAGAAGGCTCAGGAGATTGCGGGAAAAATTACCGCAGCGCTGGGCGGCTACGGAATATTCGGAGTCGAGCTCTTCGTCAAAGGAGAGGATGTGATATTCAGTGAAGTCTCTCCAAGGCCGCACGACACAGGAATGGTGACGATGATCTCGCAGGATATGTCAGAGTTTGCCCTTCACGCCCGCGCTGTTCTGGGACTGCCTATTCCGGAGGTCCGTTTCTACGGGCCGTCAGCCTCGAAGGCGATCGTTGTCGAAGGAAACACCAATGAATATGAGTTTCAGGACGTTGACAAGGTCCTAGAGGAGCCTGGCGTGCAGGTTCGGTTCTTCGGAAAACCGGAGATCAGAGGACATCGCCGAGTAGGTGTCATCCTCGCGACAGATGAGACCGTTGAGAAGGCCCTTCAGAAGGCTGAGAGGGCATATTCAAAACTCAAGGTCAAGGTTTATTAGAAATATTCCAGTAGAGTAAACGCTTTTTATGCCAGTCTGGCGAGGACATCCTCCCAGACTTGGATTCTGTTTGTCTCGTTGAGAATTTCGTGGCGCATCCCTGAGTAGAGATGTAGGTCAGTGTGGCTGTAACCTACTTGCTTCATTAGGTCAGCAGCCTTGCCGATGGCTTTGTCCGAGATGCGGCACGGATCCTCGGCTCCTGAAATGAAGTGGACAGGCAGTCCAGGATTGGCCATCTTCCAACCTTTAGGACTGTAGCAATCCTGCATCAGATCCAAAAGATTCTTGAACCCGTTGACTGTGAATGTGAATGTGCAGTAAGGGTCGTTGTGGTAGGCTTTCAAGGTGTCCTTGTCTGAGCAGACCCAAGCCGAAGGATAGCCCTCGGACTCGAACGGCTTGTTGAAGGAACCGAAAGACAGCTTCTGCAGGAGAGGTGAGCGGTAGTGTTCGCCTTTGACCATTCCGATCAAGCTTGCCAGAAACCGTCCCGCTCCGCCGGCAGGGTTATAGCTTGGGCATCCACAGACGAATAGTGCGTCGATGCTGTCATCGTAACGTTTTGTGAATGAGCGTACAGCCATTGATCCCATGCTGTGCCCGAACAGGGTATAAGGCAAAGCCGGGTAGGATGCCTTGACCTCGTTCTGCACGGCCCTGATGTCCTCGACCAAAGCTTTCCAGCCACCTTTGTACATGTAGCCCAGATCTTCCTCGGCTAGAACTGTCTCGCCATGTCCCCGATGATCGTGGATAGCACAGATGTAGCCATGAGCGGAAAGATATTCCATGAAAGGAACATACCTCTCCTTGTGCTCACACATCCCGTGTACAATCTGCACGATTCCCTTATGCTCGCCCACCGGCTCGCTGATCAGAATTGTCAGTTTGAGCCCGTCCGATGATGCCTCGATTCTCCGCTTCAACATATTCATTGATTTATTTCTTTACAAGTTATATAAATTCTATTTCAGTTTTGGCTATAAATCAATTTAAAATTTTCTTTTTGGTCGAATTTATTTGTCATCTTGGGAAGAAGATATACATTTGTTCCAAAAATTACAATAAAATTCGACTAAATGAAAAGAGTAATTGCTATTGCAGCATGTGTTTGCGCTGCTGCGATGACCGCTCAAGCGGGTGGCTATGTGACTAACACGAATCAGAATGTGGCGTTCTTGAGAAATCCAGCCCAGAACGCTGTGATAGGGGTTCAGGGGGCATATTTCAACCCTGCCGGAATCGGCTTTATGGACGACGGATGGCATCTTGCGTTTGATGTCCAGACTGCTTTGCAGAGACGTTATACGACATCCACCTATGAACCTCTGAAATATGGGGTTGACAATGAGGGGAGAGGCTACAAGAAGTACACGGGCAAGTCTTTCGTCCCTGCGTTGCCTCACTTGAGTCTGGCCTTCAAGCACGACAACCTGTTCGCTTCATTCCATTTCGGAGTCGTTTCGGGAGGAGGAAAGGCGAAGTACGACCAAGGACTCGGCTCGTTTGAGGCTCCGGTCGCGATGATCCC
>DBKH01000002.1:78986-92444 GCA_002297815.1 Bacteroidales bacterium UBA755
GGAGAACAGTACAACTTCGCCGGCCAGCTGAACATCGGCTACAGGATAGACTCACATTGGAGCGTTTCTGTCGGAGCCCGTCTGAACTACATCTCCAACTACTACGTCGGGAGTCTTCAGAACATCAAACTTCAGTATGCCGGTCAGATGCTTCCTGCCGCAAACGTGCTCGGAGCTGCTGTCTCGGTGATGTCCGGAGGCTTGATTCCGACCGAGACCGCAGTAGGAATGGTAGGCGGCCTTGTCAGCGACAAGAACCTTGACTCGCATCAGAAGGATATCGCATGGACCCCTGTCCTTTCTGTGAACTACAAGACCGGCAAGTTCAACTTCTCGGCTCGATACGAGTTCAACACGAAGGTCCGCCTGAAGAACGACACGAAGGCCAACACTACGGGAATATCCCAGTTCGACGACGGCAAGGAGGTCGCTGCTGACATCCCGGGCAACATCAATCTCGGTGCTGAATATTCCATCAAGCCGAATTTCCGCATCTCTCTCGGTGCCAACTACTATTTCGACAAGCAGTCAAAACAGTACAACAGCGAGACGGATCTGAACGACAAGCAGAATTATCTTAAACACAACTCTTTCGAGATCCTCGGTGGCCTTGAGTACGATTTGAGTAAGGTGGTGACCCTCAGCATCGGGGCCAACAGCAGCACCTTCGGATTCGGCAATGACGCCAAGTACATCTCCGATCTGAGCTACACCACCAGCTCAATCTCCGGAGGTATGGGCGCAAGAATCAATGCCACCCCTAAAATCGCCATTGATTTAGGAATATACAAGACTTTCTTCATGCACTTCACCAAGGAGCAGGCCGACTACGGTGGAAACGGAGCGTTGATCGCTGCGAAACTCGCCCCTGTCCTCGGCCAGCTTGCCCCCTCAGTTCCCGGCCTTGCCGAGAAGCTCGACATCAAGAATCTCCAGATCCCCGGTCAAGATGACTTTTACCGCACCAGCATCGTCGCTGGCATCGGCCTGACCTTCAAGTTCTAGGAAAGAACGCGGAACTTGACTAATTATAAAAGATCCTACTTAAAAATAGCTGAATAATTTGTGGATTATTCAGCTATTTTGTATCTTGCACTCGAAAAGGGAACTGTTATGTCTGTACCATTTAAGTTAGAATTGCGTGGACTCTCCTTAATATATTTAGGGGGGGGGTAATAATGGTATAAAATATTCATAAATAGCTATTTATGTCTCCGTATGGGAAAGTTCTTCCCGTACGGGGATTTTCGTATATGTACAACTTAAATCTTAAAAATCAAAAAGATCATGGAAATGAGAAAACGGTACTCTGAGCCTCTTCTTGAGGTTGTGAACATCTTCCCTGAGGAAGCGATGTTAGCCACTCCTAGCAAGACATCGAATGATGGCAATGATGATGATAACCCAATTACTATTTAGGACGCTTAAAGAAGAAAGATTGTCTTGTGGATGCTAATTTGCCGCGATGCAATTAGTTAAACAAGCCCTCTCCCCACGTTTTAAGTCAGGAGTGGGCTTGTTTAAGTTGTCCATTAGTTGGGAGTTAGCCTCCACGGCCTTTTATTCCTCCTCGGTGTAGAATCGGATGATGCGCTCGATGGCGCGCTGGCAGACCGGGCAGAAGGCTTCAGCGGTGTTGGTTCTCATGCGGCAATCCTCACATGGTCTCCAGACACCTTTTGTCTGGTAGCCACCACCTTCGACAAGGCCGACTACTCCTTGCTCGTAGAGATCTTTCCATTTGCTCTCGAAATTTGCCTTTGTGGTGATGTTCTGCTCCCATGGCTCGATGTCTGGGTAGTAATATTCAACGTACTGGTCATCGTAGGCGTATTCATCGGTCAGACCACCGAAGCTGTGGCCGAACTCGTGAACTACCACTGGACCGAAGAGTTTGTGGTGGGCCGTTGTGAGAGTGTAGGAATTGTAGATGCCTCCGCCACCGTAAGTGTCAGTGTTAGCGAGGACTATGATGTGCTCGTAAGGGATTCCGGCAAGCGCGTCGTGCATCTTGAACAGGTGCAGGGTGGTGAGGTAGCGGTCGGAATAGAACGTGTCGAAGTGCGAGTCCACCGCAGTCTTTTTCCAAAGCCCTTCGCGCGGCACGCTCACTCCGCTGTCCTGCGATGGTGAGGCAACAGCCACGATGTTGAACCGGTCACTCATTGATTTGAACGGCTCGTGCCTCAGAAGATTCTCCACGGTACTCTCAGCATCCTTGAAGAATATGTCCATCTCGTTCTCGGTGTAGCCTTCCGCTAGGATCGCGATGTCGATCTTTTCCTTGGGGGCTCCACTGTCTAGCAGCTTTTTCACCTGCGGCTTTCCATCGATAGGTCTGATTAGAATGTCTTTTGGGTCAACTGGATGCGTAAGTTTCGCTGCTACATTCTCGTGGAAATCATAGAGTTGCACAGTGATTTCAGCCTGAGAAGCAGGCATCGGAACAAGGAACACATTCTCGAAACTTTTGCGAACTCTCGTGGCCTCTTCTGTGGCCTGCCATTCCTGGAACAGTGTGCAGAACGACATCCTGAAAAGCGTGTCCCCCGTGGCCTTGTCCGTCATCGTAAGCTGCCCGTTGCCTCGAAGAGGAACCTCTTTCAGATTGGTACGCCTTCCATACCATCCATCTAGGCTAAGTAACTCAGCTACAGCAATGTCGCAATCCTTATCCGATCCACTGAATATGTAGTCGATCCTCAAAGTCTTGTCCAAAAGCCTCCCATGAGAGAACGTCTCTGCGCAAATTCCCGACATCAATCCCGGCAGCAGCACTGCTAGAATTGTCAGATAATATCTTTTCATTAGCATCATGTAAATTAGTGATGCTTCGAATTTAAGAATATTTCTGAATGTTCGGAAATATATTCATTAAATTTTGAAATATACAGTCTCCTCGAAGACGTTGTGAGACATCACATTCATTGTCAGACCGTAGAAGATACCATCTTTCCTTTCAATGTGATAGACCTCATCGTAGATAAAGTCAGGGTGCTCAGTTCTATACTTCTCATAGCCAATCCTTACGCTTTCCGGCAGTTCAATGTCGTTGTCCAACCTATAGGACGTTTCACTCCAGATTTGATCCTTGTTTGATTGACGGAAACGGACTTTTTTTTGGATCCCTTTGTCATTGATGTAGAGGACATTGTCTCCTGCATCGTTATAGGCTGCGAGTAATTCCGCTTCTGGATACCTATGATTGACGTAGGACACGCAGTCGTTCATGTTGTACCACCAAATAGATGGATTGACATTGCTGTTCAGCACATCTATCAGTTCACCTTTCTCATCTATGAGAAGGTGGAAGTAAAAGTGCTCAATTGTGATTTCATTATTGGAATATGGCGCGGTAAATTCAAATTCGTAAAACTTGTTGTCAAATCCGTTTCGGCTTACTTCTATCACATAAGCATCATCTATTTGATAGTCTTCATTGTCAATCCCGGCACGTATGTAAGCTCTGGCAACATTTTGTGGCAACTGATCCAAAAATGCAAAGTTGTCCTTTTCGTAATTCTTCTGGGTGAACACCCATTCGAATCCTTGATAGATAGCTGTACATGGTAGCCCATCGGAGTCAATGAAGCTAATACGTGTGGAGTTGTCGTAGTAGGTTAAAGCTTCCGTAACATCTACATCCTTGGAATATCTCTGATAGAAATCTGACTTGATGAAGTCAGAAACTTTACCTGATTCAAATTCGTCCATCGGCTCGTAATCACTGCATCCCACTGCGAAGAGAATCCCGATAACAGTCCATAAGGAAAGGATTATTCTTTTGTACATTGTTACAACAAATTTTGCGTAAATGTACAACAAATTTTGCGTTTATTGTATAGTTTTTCCGAATCGTAACCTATAAGAATAAGGACTCACCAACCGAAGATGTTGCGGGCAATCCACCATGCTATGACGAGAATGCCAATTGTAATGATGGCCGGGACGCTGTTGAGAACGTTATAAAATTTTGGGAATCTGGATTTTAGGGGAATAGAAACCAGCAAAGCGATGATGTAGGGAATGGAGAGGACAAGAAAGGCGTTGGCCTCAAAGGCTTTTCTTAGATCGAGATTCAGGAGACTATGGATGACGCGCTGACTGCCGCAGCCTGGGCATTGAAAGCCAGTGAGTTGAAGGAATATGCATTTGGGGAACAAAGCACTGCTCTCTGGGTTAAAGCGTGAATAAACATAAATCAATCCTGCACACACCGCAATGAGCAGGGTGTACAGGATTAGTTTCCTTGAGGAGTCTTTGCCCATTGTCAAGATGAGGCAACCTATTATTGGGGCTTTCTAAAAGTCTGCGAACATCGCTCCTGCAGCCAAGCTTCCTAAGGCGGCACCGCTGACTATCAAGAATACGATGTAGGCGATGTAAACAAGAAGACCGCAGCAAAGACCGACTATGCTCCATGTTTTAGCCTGCTTACTAGCCAATTCGGCTCCAACGTAGTCTCCACTGATAAACGCCTTGGAGACGTTGCTGGCTTTCACGATGCCTACAATTCCGAATGGGAGGCAGCAGAAAATAGTCACAAGGATAGCGAACACCAAGTAGGTGTTGGGACATGTGTTCGGATTCTGCATTTGGCCGTAACTTTGAGATTGACCATCATATTGCTGGCCCTGACCGTAGCCTCCGGCTTGATTGTAGCTTTGTGATTGGTTGTTGTAGTAGCCCTGAGCCTGACCGTACTGAGGCTGGCCGTACTGCTGCTGTTGTCCGTACTGTGCCTGACCATACTGCTGGGATTGACCGTACTGTTGTGATTGGCCGTATTGCTGTGCCTGACCGTACTGTTGTGATTGGTTTTGAGTTAATTGGCATCCACAGTAAGGACAAAAAGAGGCTTCGTCAGAAACTGGATTTTTGCATTTGGGACAATAATTCATGACTTGATGGGGTTTGAATATACAGTAAAATATTAAGCAGATTATTCCTATGATGGCTAAGATTATGATGATCTGCCAAGGTCCGATGACTCCAAGCATTCTTGTCATAATCTAATCCGCTGCGGTTATTTCAAATGCTGGCCGTCACCATCAACGTAGGAGTTGCAGACAATCATGATCAAATCAATCAGAACCCAGATACCGCAGCCGCCAAGGGTAAGGAGCATAATTATACCGGTGACTGTGTTGCCAGTGTAGAACCTATGGATGCCCCAAGCTCCCACAAAAATGCATAGGAGCAAGGTGATTAGCCATCTGTTCTCTTTGTCTTGAACAGAACGGAAATTCGGATCAGGAGAGTAGTACTGCGTTTGCTGCAAAGGCAGTCCGCAATTAGGGCAGTGGGTGGATCCGGGCTGGATTCTCATACCACAATTTGGACAAAAATTCATTTTAGGAACAAAAGTTAAATTGGTTGATTATGTCAGAATAGTATCCTCTTTCTGGCTTCGGCCAAATATAGAAAGTTTCATTGAATAATGCAAGCGTTCAGCAAAATATTGAATATTAAAGCGAAGGATTTGTTCAATGTCTTTCATGTACCGGCTCGCAAGTGAGATCAACACCCAGTTTTTTGAAGACTTTCTTGTCAATGTCACTCAACAGAACGGTGGAATGTACTTGGCAGCCTTTCAGAAGTGGAAGGGTGTCAAGAGCCTTGCGGCAATTCTCATCATCGGGACTTAGGACGGAAAGAGCAATCAGGACTTCGTCTGTGTGAAGGCGAGGATTGTTGCCGTGGAGATAGGTGACTTTCGTTTTTTGAATAGGCTCGATAAGCCTTCCGGGTATCAGTTTAACATCGCTTTCGATACCAGCGAGGTGCTTTGTGGCCTTTAAGAGTAGGGCAGCGCAAGGTCCGAGGAGGTCTGATGTCTCGGCACTGATGATTGTGCCATCTGACAATTCGATTGCAGCAGATGGATTCCCCGCAGTGGCCTCACGTTGTTTTGCTGCGACTGTGACGCGTCGATATTCAGTGGTTATGCGTGCCTGTTTGAGGAGGAGGGCGATTTTTCCGACCTCGCTCTCATTGTCCTCTCCGTCAGCCATTTGGTCGAGGGCGGAGAAGTACCTACGGATGATTTCATCGTTGGCGGCTTTGCAGCAGACATCGTCATCACTGATGCAGTACCCAACCATATTCACACCCATGTCGGTAGGGGACTTGTACGGGTTTTCTCCGTAGATTCCTTCGAAGAGGGCGTTCAGCACCGGGAATATCTCGATGTCCCTGTTGTAGTTGATCGCAGTCTTGCCGTAGGCCTCCAGATGGAAAGGATCGATCATATTCACATCATTAAGGTCTGCCGTGGCGGCCTCGTAGGCTATGTTGACCGGATGCTTCAAAGGAAGGTTCCAGACGGGGAACGTTTCGAACTTGGCGTAGCCGGCCGCGATCCCTTTTTTGTGCTCGTGGTAGAGTTGGCTCAGGCAGACAGCCATCTTTCCGCTGCCAGGTCCTGGAGCCGTCACGATGACAAGTGGGCGGGAGGTCTGGACATAGTCGTTTCTCCCGTAGCCCTCCTCGGAATCAATCAGAGCCACGTTATTCGGATAGCCTTCTATCGTGTAGTGGTAGTAGGCCTTGATGCCCATTTTCTTGAGCTTAGCCTTGTACGCCTTTGCGCTGGACTGGCCGTTGAAGTGCGTGATCACAACGCTGCTGACAAGGAAGCCTCTGTTCTGAAATTCAGTGCGAAGGCGTAGGACGTCCATGTCGTAGGTAATGCCGTAGTCAGCTCGCATCTTGTTCTTCTCGATGTCGTTGGCGCTGATGACAATGACGATCTCCGCGCAGTCGCTGAGCTGCTGGAGCATACGGAGTTTGCTGTCCGGCTGGAATCCCGGCAGAACCCTGCTTGCGTGATAGTCGTCAAACAATTTGCCCCCAAGCTCAAGATAGAGCTTGTCTCCGAATTGGGCTATGCGTTCCTTGATGTGTTCTGATTGTATCCGCAGATACTTCTCGTTGTCGAATCCGTACTTCATAACGGATAACAAAGTTACGAAATCTATTTCGCTGTGGCAAATTAATGCTTGCCATTTCGGTGAATAGATCCAAATGAAAGGATAAAAATAAGAGGTGGCTCAAAAGTCACCTCCTATTATTTTAGACGCGGAGAGAGCGAGATTCGAACTCGCGAGCCCCTTTTGGAGGCCACACGCTTTCCAGGCGTGCCTCTTCAGCCACTCGAGCATCTCTCCAAATGCCCTTCGTTGTCGAAAGGATTGCAAAGATAATCAAAACCTTTGAATATTCAGCGTCCGTGACGAATATTTTTACAGCGTGTTGCGTTTAAGTTTCTCAACGTAGGCTTCGATGCGACGTAGCTCACGAGGAATCGAGATGCTTTGAGGGCAATGCTCAATGCATTGTTTGCAGCCGATGCAGTGGCTGGCCTGGCGTACGGTCGGGATGGCGCGGTCGTAACTAACAAGGTAGGCTCGGCGGAGTTTGCGGTAATTCTCTTGCTCTGTGCTCTGGGCGATCTCACCTTCGTTGACGCACTCGTTGTAATGTTTGAATATTCCCGGAATGTCAACCCCGTAAGGGCAAGGCATGCAGTACTTGCAGTCGTTGCAGTTGATGGTAGGGAAGCTGGCCATGATGCCCGCTATTTCGGTGCCGAGAAACTCCTTCTCTTCGTCCGTCAGGTACTTGAAGTCATTGAAAGTGCGAAGATTGTCCTCAAGATGCTCTTGATAGACCATCCCACTTAGCACTGTCAGGATTCTTGGGTAGGAACCCACGAACCTGAATGCCCAAGATGCCAGAGAAGCCTTTGGATCACGTTCTTTGAGCCTATTCACCACGCTTTCCGCAGGATTAGCTAGACGACCACCTTGAAGTGGCTCCATGATCACAATTGGGATCTCTCTCTTGTCTAGCTCATCGTACAAGTATTCAGCGTTGACATTGCGCTGTCCGTCAGCGTGTTTCCAATCGAAGTAGTTCATCTGAATCTGCACGAAGTCCCAGTGGTACTTGTCGTGAAGTTTCAACAATTCATCGAACTGCTGCTGGTTCCCATGGAATGAAAGGCCAAGTTGGCGTATCTTGCCTTTTTCTCGGTCAGCCTGGAGTAAATCCATCATTCCATTGTTCACGAACCGGTCATCGAAAGCCTCAAGGCCTCCACGACCGAGAGAGTGAAGCAAGTAGTAGTCCAGATAGTCTGTCTGGAGGTATTCGAATGAGTCGTTGTACAGCTTCTGAGATGCTGCTCTGGAATGATCACTGAAGTTAGACAGCTTCGTAGCGATGTAGTAGGAGTTTCTTGGATGCCTGCTAAGGGCATTGCCAACGGCCTCTTCGGACAATCCCTGAAGATAGACAGGGGAAGTGTCGTAGTAGTTTACACCGTGAGCTAAAGCATAATTAATCAGTTTGTTGGCGTTTTCTTGATCCACGATGTCCTTGCCGTTTTCATCTTTCTTCATCGTGAAACGCATGCATCCATATCCAAGAAGCGAAACCATGTCGCCATTGCCTGGATTCTCGCGCATCTCCATTTTCCCACTTTCTAGAACGTCATCCTTGGCGCTATCCTCTAGGATAGTCTCGGCTGTCTTCTTAGGTGCGCATGCTCCGGCAAGAGCCACTGCTCCCACGGCAGCTGTGCCTATACCGGCCCTTTTGAGAAATTCTCTTCTGTTAATATTCTCTTTCATATTCATAGAATTTGATGAGACATATTCACTTTAGAAGGTTGTTCCCTTCGAAAGTCTGTCTCGTGACCGGTTAAACGTTGTGATGAACTTTGTAGCCATTGACAGTGATGGCACTAATCGGGCGGGACGGGCAGAGGTTCTCGCAGGCTCCGCAGCCGATGCATTTTTCCTCGTTGACTGATGGTATTCTGAGACTCTTCTCGTCTTCTGGATTCTTTTTAACCATCTTGATGGCTCCTACAGGGCAGTGGCGGGCGCAGTTGCCGCAATGGACTCCGTCCCGGTTAACCACACAGAGGTCATAGTCAACGCTTGCAGTCCCGACCTTCCAGTTGGTTTTCTCTTCTGGGGTGATCTTCAAGATAGCTCCGGTCGGGCAAACCTCTGAGCACTTGACGCACTCTGGGCGGCAGTAACCTTTCTCGAAAGACATCTCTGGCTGCATCAGGTGATCAAGTTTTGAAGATGGTCTCAGTACATTGTTAGGGCAGACTGTAACACAAAGCTGGCATGCCGTGCAATGCTGGTAGAAATGTTCAATGCTTTTCGAGCCGAACGGAGTGACTGGATTCTTTCTTTTTGGAGACTTCTTAGGAATGATTTCCGCGAAACCTCCGTCACGTTTCTTGTCTTTTATCTCATCTTCGGCCTTCAGAGGCAGTGATGACAGCATTGAGCCACCGATGACAGCTGCTCCGCCAACGAGAAATGCTCTTCTTCCCTTGTCAGTCGCATCGTTGGTAGGTGAGCCCTGTCGAACCACGGTCGCTGAGCCTGTCGAAGCGCCCGTTTTACCCCATGCAAAACGATACTTAAGCGCTCCCAACCGGCATGAATTAATGCAGTCAAAGCAATCTACACATCGGCTATAGTCAATCTTCTGATTGTCAACATCTATGCAAGCGGCTTTGCATTTCTTCTCGCACGCATGGCAACTCCGGCACTTGGACTTGTCAATCATCGGGCGGAACATCGCGAACCGTGAGAAGAAACTTAAGACTGTCCCGACTGGACAGATTGTGTTGCAATACGTTCTGCCGTTTCTCCATGCAAGCACCACCACAATGATGAATGTCGCTCCGGCAATGATCAGAGTAGGTAGACTCTTTAGCCAAACCTCCTTGGTCGCGAAGGCATAACTGTTCTGTTTCTCGGCAATCCATGCGAGTAGATTGTTGCCCCACTGCCAAATCGGAGCGAGCAGGCTCTGTACCATCCGTCCGTAGGCGCTATAAGGTGCCAGAAGCACAGCTATAGAGTTAAGCCCGGCTACTAGTGTGACGACAAATAACACCAGCATCCCATAGCGGAGCCATTTCTTTTCTCTTGAATATGAGAACCTTGCTTTTTTGCCTTTCCTTCGTGAGCTGATGTTCGAGACGCAATCTTGGAACACGCCCAAAGGGCAGATTACTGAGCAATAGATTCTACCGAAGACCAATGTGAGGATCAGAAGAATCGCCACAACAGCAACATTTAGAGCCAATACCGCTGGCAAGAACTGAATCTTTGCTAGCCAGCCGAACCATAGATGCAAGGTTCCGGTGAAGTCCAGAAACAGCAGCGTTATCGCCACGAAGCAAATAGCTGCCAAAGTGATTCTAATTTTTCGGAGCATAGTGTTGTAAGCCAAAATGTGCGTAAAAAATAGCGAAAAATTCTGGAATTATGTTTGAGGAATACGTTATTATCGTCCTTGGGCTACTAGTCAAGAATGACGAGCGCAATAGACTTATGGGAGAATGTCAGCTTGACGACATCGGAGGAGGCGCGGTTGAGTGTGGCCTGCCACCAGTTGTCGAAAACTACTCTACTTGTCTGCCAGACTAGGCCTTCTGATTTGATGTTCAGGGAATTATCTGGACTGAAAATGGACACGGCCCTGCCTTCTCCGACAAACAGTTTACATGAATCAGTCAGAGCGAAAGCCGTGGAGTAATCGGACACGACATCTACATAGACTTCGTCTTCAGCAGGATTGCCGCTCGCTGCATAAAGCCTGGCATATTCCATAATTTGTCCAAGGTTGCCGATAGTGTGAGCCTCACGTTTACCTGTCGCGCCCAAAACATGTACAGCCTTTACTTCCGGCCAATGCTTCAGAAGGTAACGGAACGCCTTAGTCTGGTCGTTGGTCTCCTGCTCCTCTTCCCTTACAGAGATGTTGGAATATTCCTTCATCAATTTCTTGGGAAGGGAGTCCATGTCACCGATGATGATATCCGGGTCACGGTGGCCTTTGAATATCTTGTTGCGGTTTCGGAGGAACGCCTCCAATGCTCCATCGCAGCAGATGATGACATCCGCTCTTCGGAGAAGTTCACGGGGATATTCCTTTTTCGGGAAGTCGCCTTTGCAGATGATTACTGCTTCCATTAGGCTCTCGTTTTGGCTATCTCGGCCTTGGATGTGCCCGCGGTAGTGGTGTAGGTCTCCGGCTCACGGAATCCTGCGAGGAAGGCCTTGATGTCCATTCTCTTCTTTCCAGCTATCTGCACGTCTTTAAGGGAGATGGCTCCGTCAGCGGTGGCGATGTACAGATAAGTTTTGCCGTCAGTTATGATTCTGCCAGGGATGGCCGTTTCGAGGGTTGGTGAACTTTGCCGAACCACGGTCGCTTCGGCAGGCTCAGCGATCATCCCAGCCGGTCGCTGAGCTTGTCGAAGCGCGCCAGCAAGTGCGGAAGCGGAGACCTTTTCAGCGGAAAATATCTTCAACTGGGCTGGAACACCGCCTTCCTTGACGAGTTCGGTGAACGCTGTCGGATAAGGGCTCAAACCCCGTATGAGATTGTAAATCTGCTTTGTAGAGTCGTTCCAGTCAATGTGGCATAACTCACGCGACAACTTAGGTGCAGGCTTGAGAACCTCGGAGCCTTGGATGAAACTTCTTTGGACACGTGTGTCCACATTATGCTCTATAATTCCTTGTGTGGTTTGGACAACCAGATCAGCTCCAATCTCCATCAATTTGTCATGGATATCTCCTGCGGTGTCAGTGTCAGAAATGTTAATTCCTTGGCGTAAGATGATTCCTCCGGTGTCTATGTCCTTGTCAATCATGAACGTCGTGGCTCCTGTTCTGGTCTCTCCGTTAATCACAGCCCAATTGATTGGGGCGGCTCCACGATACTGAGGCAGTAGCGCGGCATGCAGGTTAAATGTACCGAGTTTAGGCATTCCCCATACTTCTTCCGGAAGCATTCGGAAGGCCACCACGATGAAGAGGTCTGCCTTCAATGCCTTGAGTTGCTTTAGGAACTCAGGATCCTTCAGTTTGACAGGCTGGAGCACAGGAATCCCATGCTCGACTGCAAACTTCTTGACAGCGCTTTCATTCACTTTTTGGCCACGTCCGCTAGGTTTGTCCGCCACTGTTACCACTCCGACAATGTTGTACTTATTGTCCAACAGAGCTTTGAGTGGTGCAACGGCAAATTCCGGTGTACCCATGTACACAATTCTCGTCTTCTTGAATATTCCTGCCATAGCACTTTTTGCTTTTCTCCACCAGTTCTTAATGCTGTCCATGTTTGAGATGTCCGTGTCGTGGATTGCTTTCCATGTCAGGAACAATCCTATCGGTAGCAGAATCAGTGCTGACGCAAATGCACCCACAAAGGTGCTGATGCTGCCATCTCTTGCCAGTTTAACTCCGGTAATGTCCACAATCCAGTATAGAACGAAGAACAGCAAGGACACGATAGCGGAGACTCCGATGCCTCCTTTCCTAATCAAGGCTCCTAACGGTGCCCCTATGAAAAACATAATGAAGCATGCGAGAGCCTGACCATAGCGCCTTAGGAACTCAAGGGCTGTCCAACGTAGGCGAACCGTGTAGTCGAATGCACCGAACTCGTAGTTTTCGAGATTGGATTTGAGTTGCCTAGCATTGTCAGCAGCGTTTTCTAGAGCCTGTGACAAAGAACGTTCGTCCTTGAAACTGAGGAACTCTGGGTCGCTGAAATTCTTGGTAATTCCACAGGAAGTGGTGTCCAACTGTTTGTGCAGAGTGAAGACGTAGGAGGCTGCTGTGCTGAAAAGCTGCTGGGACTTGGTACTGTCTCTCTGGGCTTCAAGAGAATCTTTCTGGGTACGTAGCTTTTCCAAAGGAAGAGCCTTGACCTGATCTCCGTACCGTGCGCTGTCCGATTTCTGGAACGCATAGTTCTGGAGTGCGATGACCATCTCCTGCTTGGTGAAGTCAATTTTTTGAAGTTGGAGAGAAGTGTCCCTGTAGTTCTTCTCGTTTGTCTCCTGGTAATTGGTCCCATGGTACATCTTGAAGGTCAGATAGGACTTATCCTTGGACATCTTCATGATGGCCGAGTCCGCGAGAGTGAGACGAGTGTTGCCTCTTCCGTGATGGTCGTAGAGCATCACATCGTTCATCATTCCTGTCTTGTTGTTCCGACTCCCGACTCGAAGGACATAGCCATCCACTCCATCGTAGAACGTTCCGGAAGGGATTTTGATCTCATCCTTAGTCTTGCCGATGTCATCCCTCAGAGTGAATATCTCATTGTAGGAGACCGGAACAAGATTATTGATGACGAAAAATGTACCGATGCTGATGAAAAACGATGCGATGAGTATCGGCAGCATAACCCGTAGGACGGACACACCCGCAGCCTTAAGGGCTATCAACTCGTTATTCTCGCCCATATTCCCGATGGTCATCATGGATGCGAGCAAGGTAGCTAGCGGCAGCGCCAGCGGCAGCACGGTGCAGCTTCCCCAGAAGAGGAACTCTGCCACTATGCCCAAACTCAAGCCTTTACCGACCAACTCGTCGATGTAAACCCACAGGAACTGCATCATAA
>DBKH01000017.1:0-34697 GCA_002297815.1 Bacteroidales bacterium UBA755
TGATTATCTCCATGCTCCTTGGAATCATCATCTGGATGTTTATCATGATGTTCGGAGGACAGGTGATGTCCAGTGTCATCGAAGAGAAGACCAGCAGGGTGGTTGAGGTTCTGATCTCGTCCGTGAAGGCCATCGACCTGATGTTCGGAAAGATCATCGGTGTGGCCCTTGTGGCATTGACCCAGTTCTTCCTGTGGATCATCCTGACCGGAGTGCTGGTTTCTGTCGCCACTTCCTTCGTGGGCAAGGATATGTTCGCCCAGATGGCCGGCAATCCTGAGATGATGGCGCAGACAATGGGTGTAACACCGGATCAGATGCAGGCACTTGGCGGTGCGACCGCCACTTTGAGCTCCGCAGCTGACTCCACCTCCGTTGTGGCCGGAGAGCCTGACGAGATGAGTGTCATTGTCGGCACGCTTGTGAATATTCCTTGGGTCAAGTTGATAGTGTCATTCCTTATCTATTTCATTCTTGGGTACTTGCTCTACGCGTCGATGTTTGCCGCCGTTGGCTCTGCTGTGGAGAACGAGGGTGATTCTCAGCAGCTTCAGATGCCGCTGACCATCCCGCTGATGATCGCCTACTTCATCATTCTTGTGGCTTTCCAGAATCCGGACAGCAGTGTGGTCGTTTGGGGATCCATGATTCCGTTCACATCTCCGATTGTGATGTTGGCCAGAATTCCGTACGGAGTGCCGATGTGGCAGCTGGTAGTCTCAATCGCTCTGCTGCTCGTGACTTTCGTGGGCTGTGCCTGGCTTTCCGCCAAAATCTACAAGGTCGGCATCCTGATGTTCGGCAAGAAATCCACTTTCAAAGACCTTTGGAAGTGGTTGAGAATGAAATAAATTTGGGTGCATGATGTTACTTTCGCCTGGGTTCTGGAAGCATATTTCCCAGACCCCTGGCTTTGTACACTGATTCAATTCGGATTATATATCAGGTTGGATTTATGAGGAGAATGCTAACTGTTATTCTGCTGCTGGCCGGGGGTCTCTACCTTGGCGCCCAGGAACGGACTATCACATGGACAACAGATCCTATTGACGGGCATCGTACCGGTGTCGTGGCTTCAAACGCGACGAATGTCAACGAGGCGATGGGCATGGTCAAAGGCTGTACCTACTATGCGCCTAACGGTCGCAAATTCCGAAGGGGAACTGTGAGGGATGTCGCAAGGATAATGCTTGACGCACAGCCTGCCATGGCCAAGGTGAAGACCGTCATAGGCCATTCGACAAGGGCGATGGTTAGGACTTATCCGGAGTGCGAGATTTACGATTGGTACATTGATGAATTGATGCGGGCGACCGCTGACAGCACGGGCAAGCGGGTTGACATCGGTTTTGCCAACCGAGGGGGAGTCCGGATTGACATGCCTGCCGGTGAGGTGCTCTATGATGACATCATGTCGATGTTCCCATTCCGCAACTATCTGTGTTACGTGGCTTTGCATGGACGAGATGTTCGCGCGTTGCTCGACCAGATGGCCGCCACGACTTTGCAGATTGTCGGTGGTGTGAAGGTCACTGTGAAGAACGGCAAGATTGTCTCTGCGATCGTGAACGGTGAGCCTCTTGATGATGACAAGATTTACGGTGTCGCCACCCTGAACTTCCTTCTGGACGGCGGTGACGGCTACAAGGTGGCCAACAATGCGGTTGAGATCATAAAGTGCAACGGCTACCTCTACGACACGATGCTCGCTTACGTCCAGAGCCTCACCGCTGCCGGAAAGCCTATTGAGTACCAGAACCAACATTGGATAACAGTAATACAATAGGTCACTGAGCCTGTCGAAGTGACTAAGAACTTGTCGAAGTGAATAACAAAGATCAGAAACAAATAGGTCACTGAGCTTGTCGAAGTGACTGATAAGGACCAGCAATGAAAAAAATATTTTTAGGAATATGTCTGCTCGCGGTATTTATGAATATAGACGCCGCGGCCCAGAAACGACTCACCATCCTTCATGTCAACGACACCCACAGCCACCTTGAGCCGGAGCGTGCCGGTGAGCGGAAAGGCCTAGGCGGTGTGATTGAACGCGCTGCCTACCGTGACAGCGTTGTTAAAGCCGACGGAAAGAGGAACGTGCTTCTTCTCCACGCTGGAGATTTCAGTCAGGGCACGTCTTACTTCTCAGTGCTTGGTGGCGACATCGAGATCGACCTTATCAACGCGATGAAGTACGACTGTGTGACCCTCGGCAATCACGAGTTCGACAACGGAGTCGAAGAGCTTGCCCGTCGCCTGTCTAGCATCAAATGCCCAGTTGTCTGCGCCAACTACGATTTCTCGAATGTAGCTCTAGCTAAGTACGTTAAACCTTACACTATCGTGAAGAAAGCCGGAATGAAGATCGGCGTCATCGGTCTAATGCCCGACATCACCACCCTTGTCTCCAAGGAGGTCTCTGACAAAATCCCAGCCTTTGAGAATGCAGAGGTTGTCAACAAATGGGCCGAGTACCTAAAGACCGTGAAGAAGTGCGACATGGTCATCGCCCTGACCCACATAGGTTTCGAGGGTGAACCTTATGTCGATCCGACCCTCGTTAAAAGATCACGCAACGTCGATCTGGTTGTAGGCGGCCACTCCCACACCTTCCTCAAAGCCCCCCACTACGAGAACAACCTCGACGGCATCCCCGTCCCCATCGTCCAGGACGGTGAATGGGGCCTCAACATCGGCAACCTCAAGATTATCAGATAGATCGATTAGCCTGCTTATTTCTTTGGTGTCTATCGAAAACATTCCCTGCCTCCTATAGCCCTAAATATTTAGAAGCTGTTTTGATTTGTTTGAAATGTTCTTTGAAGTGAAAAAATCTTCAATTATTATTGGGCCTAGCGGTGAATTATACCTCTGCTTGAACGATGTCGGTGATTCCAAAGAAATTGTAGGAAATATCGTTACTGGCGAGATGAATTTCTCTCAACTTGCAAAATATCGAAATGGAAGATTGACAACCTACAATGAGAGTTGTGCGGAATGCAATCTTCTTTGGATGTGTGGCGGAGGATGCCCAAATTCGCAGTACCGAAACAAATATCATGGTGAACGAAATGAAGTATGCACACCTCTAAAACAAAAGGAAATGTTAAATAAATATCTTGACATTCGATATGAAATACAAAATCACACAAAAGATTAGAGTAGTGCTGTCTCTTTTCTTTTTATTTCTGACGTATTGCGTCCAAGCGCAGGTTTCAGACAGTTTAAGGGTCCTTATGCATGGTGAGATCGATTGTGTCGCAAATCTCATAAGGCAAAACAGCGTTGATCCATTTCGGGGGATATCGGAAGCTGTTTGGAAAGAAGAACTTAAGAGTATCCACCAGTCGGTTGACAGATGTGCTACAAAGAGGGAATACTATTTTCTTCTCAGAAGATTTGGTGGGTTGATTAATGACGCTCATTTTGAATTTCCGAGTGGTGGGGCTTACAACAGGACTCGAATATTCAAAAAGGATGATTTGTTATTCCCCGTTTGGGTTAGGGTCTGGAATGATGGCCGCGTGTTTGTGAAGTCTGATTTGACTAATACAATCCCGAACAACTCCGAAATAATATCCATAAATGGCAAAAACGCTCAATGCCTTGCTCTTGACATGAGGCATATTGAGCCTTCAGAAGAACAGTATGCTAAATACCGAGGCAATTCAGTTGAGATGGTCGATCCGTACCTTTGGAATTCCTTTATTGATTATCTGTTTTGCGAACGAATCGTTGCCCCTTTCAAGGTCGAATATGAGACCGAGGGAGTACGTAAGACCACTGTCCTGCAAGGGAAAGCCCGTCTAGACTACCAGGAATGGTATGACAATGGGGTCGGAAAAGAAATAATGGAGAAGGACAGCCCTATCTATTATTTCACAAAACTTGGAAAGGATGCCGTCAGCTATGATATTGTTCAGGATTCCATCGCTGTTGTCAAGATATCTTCGTGGATAGGTAGCAACATATTGCGCATGGCCATCGCCAAAGGTGATCCTGGTTTTAGAAAGAAGATTACCCAAGTCATGAAGGATGTGATACAAAAGGACTATCCAGTTCTGATTGTTGATATTCGTGGAAATATCGGAGGGTATGAGGGCAATGTAATTGAACTTTTACATTATTTTATCGATGATCCGTTACGGGAATCGGATATGTATCGGGTCTATCCCGATAGCCGGAAATACGTCAAACGTCTTCTGAAGAAATCCTATTCTACATTGAGCAAAGCACAGCGCAAAGAGAACTACCGTGTCTTCGAAAAAACTCCTAATGGAGCGTTATTTAGAAGCGACACACTAGCCCCTGTTTATTATCCATCGGCAAAACGGCAAAATAAGTATAAAGGGGAGGTGTATGTTCTTGTTGATGAGGGTTCATATTCAGCGAGTATTATGTTCGCGGCAATCATGAAAAAGATGAACGCTGGAAAAATTGCTGGAGTTTCCCTAGGAGGATATTCTTTGGTTACATCAGGTAATGTCATTACTAAAGCATTACCGTTTACAAAATACTTCAACATCGATATTCCTTTCGCTGCCAACGCCAACCAAGAACAGGGATATCACTATATTGATGTGGATATTCCTTTAATGCCGAGCCTTGAGTTATGGAAAGAAGAAACATTTGACTCGATGGAGAGTCTCTTGCTGTATATCAATAACTCTAATTAGAATAAATTATGGCCTTCCCTCATGTTTTTCAGCACGACTTTATGGATTGTGGCCCCACATGTTTATCAATAATAGCCACTTTTTATGGCCATAAAATACCAGTTGAAAGATTAAGGAAACTCTGCTATACCACACGTGAGGGAACTTCCTTATTAGGAATAGGAGACGCAGCGGAAAAACTGGGATTTCACACTATTGGAGTAAAACTTTCATGGGAGAGACTTCAGGAGGAGGCGACTCTACCTTGTATTATTCACTGGAATCAGAATCATTTCATTGTTGTTTATAAGATTAAACGAAAGAATAGCCAATGCTATGTGTACGTTTCAGACCCTGCTGCAGGACTCTTGAAGTACACTAAAGAACAGTTCTTGAAATCATGGCTGGAAATTCATAGCGCTAATGGAAAATCAGACATGGGTATAGTACTGCTTTTAGAGCCGATGCCAGCGTTCTATGAGCAGTGTCAAAGTGATACTAAGCAAGCAAGTTCGGTTTGGGATATATTGTAAAATACCTCATCCCTCATAGACAAAGCATCCAACAAATCATCTCCGCTCTGATTGTGGCTAGTCTACTGAATCTTCTATTGCTATTTATCACTCAATCAATTATTGATAAGGGAGTGACACTCGGCAATCTGAGCTTTGTGAAAACCATGCTGGCAGCTCAACTATTTATCGTAATAGGCCAAACTGCTAATGATTTGATCCGTAGTTGGTTGATGCTGCATGTTACCGCAAGGGTGAGTATATCCCTTATCTCGGATTTTCTTGCCAAACTGATGCGTTTGCCGATATCATTTTTTGATACGAAAATGACAGGCGATATAATGCAGCGAATCCAGGATCACTCAAGAATTCAAGACTTTCTGACAAACTCGTTGCTAAGCATAGTGATGG
The DNA here is from genome assembly GCA_002297815.1 of Bacteroidales bacterium UBA755. GTDB lineage: Bacteria > Bacteroidota > Bacteroidia > Bacteroidales > UBA932 > Cryptobacteroides. The sequence goes on from DBKH01000017.1 coordinate 5,579, forward strand.
CTATGGTTTTATTTATCATATATGGAGTGGTTCTTGGTGGATATAACATCATAATTTTAGGGATATTTCTATCAGGTACGATCCTATATATCGGATGGGTATTGCTATTCCTTAAATGGCGAAGGAAATTGGACTATATGCGTTTTCAGGAAGCCGCCAACAACCAGAGCAACATAGTCCAGCTCATCGGAGGCATGCAGGACATAAAACTCAACAATTGTGAAAAACAAAAAAGATGGGAATAGGAACGCATACAGGCAAAACTCTTTAGGATTAGTATCAAAGGGCTGACGTTGTCGCAGGCACAGCAGGTGGGTGGGACATTCATAGATCAGACAAAGAACATAATAATCTCTTTCCTTGCCGCGAAATCCGTCATTGACGGAAATATGACACTCGGTATGATGACGGCGCTGACTTATATCATCGGCCAATTAAATGCTCCTGTAAGCCAGTTTATTTCATTCGTACGTGAATATCAAGACGCTAACATATCAATGGAACGTCTTGGGGAGATTAATAACCGTGATGATGAGGAACCTGCGGGGGAAGAAAAAATATATGAGATTCCCGAGAACGCGGACATTGAGTTCAAGAATGTAACTTTCCAGTACGGTGGGCCACACTCTCCAAAGGTCCTTGATGGAATTTCATTGAAAGTAGCACACGGAAAAGTGACGGCAATCGTCGGTGCTTCCGGAAGCGGAAAGACCACGCTTCTAAAGATGATGTTAGGATTTTATCCGCTTTCCGAAGGCTCTGTGACCCTTGGCGGATGCGAAATGGGAGCCTACAGCGAAAGCTCTTGGAGGAAGAAATGCGGCTGTGTCATGCAGGAAGGGTATGTGTTCAGCAACACGATTGCAGAGAATATAGGCCTATGTGATGAAATCCCTGATATGGTGCGAGTAAGGCAGGCGGCGGAGGTCGCGAACATCAGGGAATGGATAGAAAGTCTCCCGCTTGGATATAACACCAAAATCGGGGCGGATGGCCACGGCCTCAGCACGGGGCAGAAACAGCGGATTTTGATTGCCAGAGCGGCATACAAGAACTCTCCATATCTCTTTTTCGATGAGGCGACGAACTCGCTGGACGCTAACAACGAGAAATTGATCATGGAAAATCTGAACCATCTGTTTGATGGCAAGACCGTTGTGGTTGTGGCACATCGTCTTAGCACAGTAAAGAATGCCGACAAGATTCTTGTCGTTGACAATGGGCATATCATTGAAGAGGGAACGCATTTGGAACTCACGGCAAGGAAAGGATACTATTATGAATTGGTTCGTAACCAGCTTGAACTCGGTAACTGACATGGAAAGAAACAAAACAACGACAATACGGGAAGAAACTTATCCTACCTTCCATAGCGAGGAGGTACAGGAAATAATGGGACGCAAACCAGTGTGGATACTGCGCTGGGGCGTCACCGTTATAGTATTGATTTCCATCGCGATTATACTCGGAAGCTACTATGTCAAATATCCTGATACCATTGCGGCCTCCATAACGCTGACATCCATTAATCCGCCGTCCGATTTGGCAGCGAGGGTGTCGGGAATTCTGGATTCCGTCTTCGTGAAAAATGGAGAAAATGTAATAAAGGGACAAATGATCGCTATAATCGCTAGCACCGCGCGATTGGAGGATATACTACTTGCCGAAGACCTCCTAAAGAGTCGCGAATGCTGCCTTGGAAATAATTTGAATGAGAAAGAACGGCTGAATGAACTCTCCACCCTACATCTTGGAGACATACAACAAAATTGGATAGAATACCTTGCTGCATGTTCTGAGTATCAGGATTATATAGCCATAGACCAGATCGGGCAAAAGAAAAAACTTCTAGCGGAGCAGGTCCGAAGTGCGGAAGAGTATTACCGCAAACTTGAGACCCAAAGAAAAACACTTGTTGAAAGTCTTTCCTATGAAAGAAAGGAAGTTGACCGGGACTCCGTCCTCGTGGCACGCAAGATGATTTCACAGTCGGAATATGAAAGTACAGTCAAAGCTTTCATCTCCAAGGAAAATTCACTTGCCGGATTCGATGCGTCAATGGTCAATGCCCGTCTAAACCGTCTCAAACTTGAACAACAGATCATAGAACTTGACATACAAAAAACGTCAGAGGAGACTGAATATAATCGGGCAATCATAAAATGCCGTGACAATCTGTTAGGTAATATTGCGTTGTGGAAAGAGCAATATGCAATAGTTGCACCATATGACGGTAAGGTTTCTTTTCAGAACGTCTGGAGCAAAGGCCAGAGAGTGTCGACCGGAGAAATTATCTCCAGCATCGCACCAGACAGCGTGATGACCATCATAGGTAGGCTTAAGGTTCCGTCATCAGGTTTCGGAAAGGTGAAGGTTGGTCAGGATGTGAACATCAAGTTATCCGGCTTTCCTTATCTGGAATTCGGGATAATTAAAGGTCTGGTTAAATCCATATCTTCTGTTCCTGAAAAAACTTCGAAAGGACTATACTATACGGTAGATGTGAGTTTGCCATCAGGGCTTCTCAGTACTTACAATAAAGTCCTTCCATTTGTTCAAGATATGAATGGATATGCGGAAATTGTTACAGAAGACATGAGACTTATTGAGCAGTTCATCAGACCGATACGTTCTCTCTTAAAAAACAGATGACTTGACCAGAGGCGCAAAAATAGGTGTTTTTGCTCCAGTTAGTGGTAATATAGCGTACAACAGCAGCATTATCTTCAAATAATGCTGCCGTCATAATTCTTGAAGGCTTTCGGGTGATGTTTTTGCGTCCGATCAAGGATGACTTTTCTGGCTACTGGTGGGGGATGTACTCGTGGATTCTTTCACTTGCCAGCCGTCGATGGTGTGGGTCTGTGACGAGAAGTTGATGCCGAGTTCCACGATCTCCTTTCCGCTTGCTTGGAACGGATTGGCGTAGCCTTTCTCCTCGATCTGCCTCAAAGCGGTCTCAGGAGACGAGTCTCGTTTCAGTTCGATGATGTAGATGTATTTGTCTGTGTCGAGGACAATGTCTATCCTGCCGTTCGAGGTGTGGTACTCGGCTCTGACGTACAGTTCCATCATCTTGAACATCACGTACATTGTGTTCAGGAAATAGAGTTCGAGGCCTCCTTGGATCTCGTAGTCGTTGCCGGAGAGGAACGTCGTGAACCGGTCCATGAATCCATGGACATCTCCGCGCTCGATGTCTTCAACGAAATTGTACACAGAGAGTTCACCGTCAATCAGGGACGGTGCGTAAAGCTGGCTGAGGGAGTTGAGGAATCCGGCCTTCACCTCTTTATTCGGATAGTCAAGATTGTATGCGTTGAAACGTTCGTCGTAGCTCTTTATCGTCAGGTAGCCGGTCTGGTACATAAGGGTTATCGGTGCTGGACTCACATAGTTTGTGCCGGTCAATGTCTCTATCGAAACCTTGTTCTTGGCAATGTTTTCCAGATTGTATCTGCCTTGCTTGAGGTATCGGACGAGGAACGTTGGCGTGCCAGTCTCGAACCAGTACATGCGGAATTCCTTGGCCTTGAATGTGTTTAGAAGACTGAACGGATTATAGACCCCAGCACTGTGCTCTTTGAAGTGATACCCGTCGTACATTGTTCTGAGTTTTTCATAACACTCCTCCTTGCTCATTCCACAGGCTTTTGCCAGCTCAGCGACGCTGCCGTCGAAACAGGTCTTGAGCTCTTCTTCAGACACTCCGCAGATGTCTGTGAACTCCGCGTCCATGGAAATGTCGTTCAGGTTGTTCAATCCGCTGATTATGCTCATCTTGCCGAGTTTGGTGACACCTGTCAGGAAGGCGAAGCGGATGAACTCGTCCTTACCTTTGATGACGCTGTAGAATCCCTGAAGTTCACGGCGGAATTTTTCCATCAGATCCGGGGTGTCCATGTTGTCTATGATCGGCTTCTCATATTCATCGATGAGGATGACGACCTTGTTGCCGGTCTTGCTGTAAGCGGCTTCGATGACGGCCTCGAATCTGGAAGCGGGGTTTGAGAAGTCTCCGTTCTTGCCGTAGGTGCTTTCCCATTTGGATAGAAACATATCAAGTTTCTCCTCAAGATCGGACACGGAAGTGTACCTGCTGCCCGTCAGGTCTATATGCAGCACAGGGTACGCAGTCCAGTCCTTTTCAAGCGTCTCCATCGCGAGCCCCTTGAAAAGCTCCTTCCGTCCTCTGAAATAGGCCTCCATTGTCGAGACGAGAAGGCTTTTCCCGAAGCGCCGCGGCCGGCTGAGGAAATAATATTTCCCTGTTGACGCGAGACTGTAGATCGCTGCGGTCTTGTCCACATAAATATATCCGCCTTCGCGGATTTCCGAGAAACTCTGTATTCCTATAGGGTATAACATAGCCAATTCATTATCTGTCTTTCAAAGATAGCAAGCATTTCCCAAACCTCAAATCACTGAATATTTCACCGGCAGGATGTAAGTTCCGGCATCTTTAACACTGAGTTTTACATAAAACGAGAATGATCCGGTGGAGGCGACGTTTCTGTCAAGGGAGAAGCGGATCTTTCCTTCCGGCCTGGACATGCCAGACGCTGGGCTTATGTTGAGGCCGGGATAGACCTTGGTAGGGTCCAGTAAGTTGCAACTCAGCTGAATGAAATCGGACAAATCGGTCTTGTAGTTAAGTTCCACAACAGTGCTTCCGCTTCCTATCGGGCCGCTACCGAGATCTATTTCACTGCGATCTATGGTCAGATGGCCGGGACACGGGTCAAGAGTGAAATCGACATTGATGTCGTCAATGACATATTCTTTTAAGAGGGTCTGTTCATAGTGACTGTTTGAATATGCACTGACACTGACCCAGCTGCGGTACGGAATCAGCCCGAAGAAATATTCACCGTTCTCGTTGGTGATGGTGATGTCCTTGGAACTGTCGTTATAGACGGCTATCCCTTTCAGAGCATTTCCCTCACGGTCTCGTACGACACCCTGCACATTTGCTAGAAATGATTCATCGTTAGTTGACACGGTGACATTAAGCGGCTGTCCGGTAGATTCGCCGTAAGTGTACGTCCCTATGTTCAAGGTAAATTCCTTATCACCGGGAATCCTGTGGAACACCTTGACGGGCACATCCATGCTCTCGCCTGGCTCAAGGTTGCCGCCCCAAGTCCAGCTATGTTGCCTGAGACCTTCCAAGCCCTCAAGAATGTCGGCTATCTCAGTGTTGCCAAACTCGAACGCTGGCCCGCTTCCCTTGATGTAAAAGTGCACCGGCTCTGAATATTCATTTGTCAGTCTTATGGTCTTTCGGCTTTCTCTTGGTCCGAACTCCAGGCAGTCAGGTTCAAAACTGATGGCGATTATGGGCTCAAGGACAACATCGATCGTGGTGTTCCTGCTTAGGGTCACGTCCTTTTCCACCCTCTTGTAGTTCCGGCTTTCGATTATGAACTTGTAGTCTCCAGCCTTGACATCGTTCAAGGAGTAAGTCTTTTGAGATGAAGGCACATCGTACAGATCAAGATTCTCGTTGTGAGTCTCTGTTCCGGCTTTGTCGAGCAGCTTGATGCTTACGCCTATAAAGCGTCCCATGTCATTATCTGGATCTGATATCGTTCCTGTAATCGAGAACGTTTCCGGGCCGTCCGTAGTTTTGCAGGAAATTGCGAACATCGGGATGAGTGCAATTATTATGAATAGTGCAAAATAATTTTTCATCATTGTTTCATTTTAGGACAAAGGTATGTAAATTAGCATAGATAAACAAGTCGCTTTATGATGATACCTGACTGGGCAAAGGAGCTGAACTGCTCCATTACCGTCTGCGATAGGGACGGTGTTATAATCTATCAGAACGATCCGGCTGTGGAGCAGTATAAGAAACACGGCAGCTTGATCGGAAAGAATCTTTTTGATTGCCATGGGGAACGTTCAGCCGGTATAATACGGCATCTGTTGGAGACCGGGGGCACGAACTGCTATACAATAGAGAAGCGCGGCGTCCACAAATTCATATTCCAAAGCGCATGGAAAACGGATGGCGTCGTAGGCGGGCTTTGTGAAATCTCTATCGTGGCCCCTGCCGCAATGCCACACTATGTCCGGGAGTAAAGGCATCCTATTCCTTTGCCAGAGGACAGAGGTTGACGGTTTGGTAGAAGGCCTGGGTCTCCTTGGCAAGAGAGTCAGCGTGGGCAACTTTAGGCGTCTCGGTGTGATGCCAAGGCTCGGTCGAAGTCACGTCGAACTGTTGGACTCTGCGGACGGGGGAGAGAACGGTCAGCACATCGTCGCTGTAGTAGCCTAGGTCTTGATAGGTGGCCATGAAGGCTCTTGGGTTATATTCAGAATCAAGGATGTTCTGGCCGTAGAACTTCGAGTCGTAGGAGAAGTGCAGCAGGGAGAAGACTGTCGGCATCAGGTCGATCTGGGAGCAGAGTTTCTCCACTCTTTGAGGGCGGATGAAGCCTGGGGAATATACGATCGCTGGGATGTGGTACTTGTCCACAGGGATGCTGGTTTTGCCAGCGCTGGATGCGCAGTGGTCAGCTACGATGACAAATACCGTGTTGGCGAACCAAGACTTGCGCGAGGCCTCAGCGAGGAACTGCCCGATGGCGAAATCGGTGTACTTCACGGCGGCGGAGCGCGATTTCATCTCACCATCGTAGGTGATCTTCCCTTCTGGGAATGTGTACGGGCGGTGATTGCTGATTGTGAATATGATAGCGTGGAACGGGGCACCTCTCTCGGCTTTATTGTCGAACTCTTTCAGGGCCACCCTGTACGAATCTTCGTCGCAGGTGCCCCAGATGTTGGCGAACGTGATGTCCTCCTTCGGGTAGCTAGTCTTGTCGATAATCTCGAAACCGTTGCCGGAGAAGTAAGTGCGCATGTTGTCGAAATAGCTGTCTCCACCGTAGATGAACGAGGTGGTGTAGCCGTTGGTTCTCAGTACAGTACCGGTTGAGAAGAGACCAGCGTTACCGGGCCTTTTGATAATGCTTTCCCCTGCGCTAGGAGGTATGCAGAGGGTTAGGGCCTCAAGGCCGCGTACTGAACGGTTGCCGGCAGCGTAAAGGTTGTCGAACACGAGACTCTTTTCGATCAGAGTGTCGAGGTTAGGGGTGATTCCGTCCTCGTTGCCGTAGGCGGAGAGGAAGTCTGCGCTTAGGCTTTCCACCGCAATCACCACGATGTTCTTTTTGATGACTAGGACGGAGTCCCTTATAGCCTGTACTCCATCTCCATCTTGATTGCACAGCGCAAGCTTGAGCGCTGATGCCTCATCGGTAGGAAGCATTTGGTAGAAACGGTCATATTCAAGAGTACTGCTGCTGTACGCTTCAAGGAAGTTCCAGCATCCGTTGCACTGCAATTCCGTGGCGTAGTTGTTGGCGCTCTGGAGGTTGCGGTAACTGAATCGTAGCCAGAAAAAACTTCCGGTGAACAAAAAAGCATAGATGGCGAATGTCGCCAGAAATGGAATCATACCGCTATTCCCGGCTTCACTGAAATCCTGCCTGCGAAATATTCTCCAGCAGATTAGCACTGCCACGAGCAGTACTCCCAGAACCATAGGAATTATCGGATAGGACTCCATGATATTCCCGATTACTTCGTTTGTATAAACTAGATAATCAACAGCGATGAAGTTGTAGCGGACTCCGAACTCGTTCCAGAAAATACACTCGGAGATGGCATTGGTAATCATAAGGAATATGTACAGCCCCATCGTGAACAGTAGCCCGGCCTTGCACCATCCTTTCCTTATGCTTGGGATGAATAGCCTCAGGCAGAAGCCACAGAGTAGCAGGAGAGACAGAACTCTAGCTATCGTGGGGACAACGGAACCATATTCAGTGAATATGTTGGAAGGGAGGAACGAGTACACCGCGAAGGCGAGCAGTGCTGCCGCAAGGACCACACTGAGAGGCTTCTTGTACTTCGCATCGTTAAGGGTTGCGTACAAGAGTACTGCTGGAGCGAGCGCAAGGATCGAAAAAGCTACATCGTTTATGAAGCCTAGGACAAAGATTTTCAGCCACTCCAAAGCTGTGAATCCGATGACAGTCGGTGGAACGAAAATCAGTATCACTCTGGTTAGCAAACCTAAAGCCGCTGAAAATAAGATGAATATGGGTGCGAAATTCCAAAACCAGTCTCTAACCTTTTCTGGTTTGTTATAGCCAATGATGAAGTTTCTGTCCATGTCAAGAAATGAATGATGATTATCAAGCCGCTAAGTTAAGGATTTCCGATGATTATTGCTAACTTTGTCCAATTATGAGTAAATCATTCATCTTGATGAAAAGACATTTTATATTCACCGTGCTAGCGGTTGTTCTTTTTGCGACCCTCCCTATGGAGGCTCAGATTCGTGGATTCCGTCAGGAGCAGTTAAAGGAATGGGAGTTTAGTAAGGATGGCTCTGATTGGCAGACTGTTGCAGTGCCTCATTCGTATAATGCTGAGGATGGTCATTCTCCGTATTATTATCGTGGCAAGGCTACTTACCGCTGTGATTTGAGGATAACTGATGTCAAGAAGACCCACTATGTTTTCTTTGAGGGGGCTGCTCAGGCCGCTGTCGTCAAAGTGAATGGAGAGCAAGTGGCTATTCATAAAGGAGGCTACACCCCATTTTCAGTGAACATCACCGAGGCGTTGAGGAAAGGGGTCAACCGTTTGGAGGTGATTTGCGACAATTCCGAGGATGTGGAGATGGCTCCTGTCACCTCTGACTTCAATAAAAACGGTGGCCTTCACAATCCAGTTTGGCTTCTTGTGATGGAAGATGTCTATCTTTCTCCGGAAGACTACGGGATGTATAGACTTCGCTGCGAGACTCCAGTTGTCACCCCTAAAAAGGTCGTCACCAACGTTCGTGCAAAGTTGATCAACTCCGGCAATAGGGATGCCAACATCCTTGTCCGCGTCCAACTACTTGAGGCTGATGGAAGATTGGGCTACCAGGCAGATCGAGAGGTTCCAGTAGGGGCTTTCTCTGAATATGACTTCGACCATGAATTTATCCTCTCTGGAATCCACTTCTGGGATGGTATGAAGGATCCGTACCTATACACATTGAGGGTTGAATTGTTCAAAGGGAAAAGGATGATGGACATTGCCGAGACTAAGATTGGATACCGCTCTATAGAAATGGACCCTGAAAGGGGCTTTATTCTGAACGGACGTCCTTATCCTCTCCGTGGTGTGGCCATGCATCAAGACTCCGATGGGAAGGCATCCGCTCTCACTCAGTCAGACTATCGACGTGACTACCGTATTGTCAAAGAGTTGGGGGCTAATTTCCTTCGCTTGGCCCATTATCCTCATAACGATTTCGCATTCCAGCAATGTGACTCCCTCGGCATCATAGTACAGACTGAAGTGCCATGGGTGAATGTTTGCGGTGAAGATGCAACCCAGGCCTATTTCAACAACATTCAGCATCAGATGAAAGAGATGGTGAGCAACCTCTACAACCATCCTTCTATCGCTTTTTGGGGTATGTGGAACGAGTTGGACACATGGGGCAACAACAATGATCTCCAGGGACAGTTCGATGCTGAAAGAGTGGCTAGAGAAACGGAAAGGCTCTACGACTACACCAAAGGATTGGATCCGGACCGCTTCGTGGGTTTCACCGACTGCTCAAGGTTGGCACGTGATGGTTACAAGATGCTAAAAGGCGATTTTTGCTCCCAGAACATCTACTATGGCTGGTATTGGACCCCTAACGATTTCAGCGGCCTGTCCTCTTCGATGAAGAAACTCCACGAAATGAAACCTGACATGCCTTTCAATGTTTCTGAATATGGAGTCGGCATCAATCCCTACTGCCACGTGTGGAACCCATCCGATGCGATTCGTGACAAAGATGAGGATAGCAAGCATTATGAGGAATATGGCAACCGTTTCCATGAGTCCTATGTCCGCCAGATTAAGGCTATGCCGTGGCTTAACTTTACCTCAGTCTGGGTCTTGTTTGACTTCCCTGTGGCTGCCCGTCAAGAGGGTTACATGGACTCCGAGGACGGCGTGAAATTCGTCCGGAACAATGATCGCAAGTACATGAATGATAAGGGGCTCGTCACCCGTGACCGCCAGACGAAGAAAGATGTGTTCTATCTCTACAAATCTCTTTGGAACAAAGACGAGACCACTGTACACATCACCTCAAGCCGTCTTAAGTATTTCCCTGCCGGACAGGATCTTCGCATCAAAGTCTATAGCAACGCCAAGTACCTCACCCTCTACCAGAACGGTCGCCAAGTGACGCGTCTGACCTCTTCCGAGGAATCTAGTGGTGTTGTCTGGACATTCCCTGCCGTGCGCCTTAAGACTGCGGAAGACACTTTCAAGGTAGTCTCCAACAATGGTGTCACCGATGAGATAACCCTAAAGAAAGCGAAATAAATCCCTTATGAATAGCACTAAAATCGTATCTTTTTCCGGGGTGGCGGCAATGTCGCCACTCTGGGCTTTTCTTGCCGTTGGTTGCGGATCGGCTGAGAAGGCTGATGACAATGGCAAACCATTGAACATCGTTTACATAATGTGTGATGACCATTCGTACCAGACGATCAGTGCCTATGACCGAAGGTATCTTGAAACCCCGAACATAGACCGGATTGCTGATGAGGGCGCAAGGTTTACCAACAGTTTTGTGGCCAATTCTTTGAGTGGCCCTTCACGTGCCTGTCTGCTTACAGGTAAGCACAGCCACAAGAATGGTTTTACAAACAATGAGCATGGGATTTTCGATGGAAGTCAACAGACAGTGCAACAGTTGCTTCGCGATGCTGGGTACACTACCGCGATGGTGGGGAAGTGGCATTTGGTGAGCGAGCCTACGGGCTTTGACTATTGGGACATTCTGACTGGTCAGGGTGACTACTACAATCCAGTGTTCATCAACAACGGTGTCAAAGAATGCGTTCCGGGTTATAGTACAAACATCGTGACAGACAAGGCTCTTGAGTGGTTGGAAAACGGTCGTGACAAGGATAAGCCGTTCTGCCTGTTCCTGCATCACAAGGCTCCGCATCGAAGTTGGATGCCTGATCTTCAAGATCTTGATCTTTACAACGATGTGACCTATCCTTTGCCGGAGACTTTCTACGATGACTATGAAGGAAGAGTTGCAGCCGGTCTTCAGGAGATGAGCATCATCAAGGACATGAACATCGTCTATGACCTAAAGATGGCTGACCCTGAGAATGAGATCCACACGCCGGAGAATCCGGCTTTAGAGGAATATGGTCGTAGCCTTTACCTCCAGACAGGTGAGTTCCGTCCTGGGCGCATGACCCCAGAGCAGCAAGCGGTGTGGGACGCGCACTATGGGCCAATCATTGAGAAATTCAAGAGGGATAGTTTGAGTGGCAACGCTTTATCTGAATGGAAGTACCAACGCTACATGCGTGACTACTGCCGGGTGATCCATTCGGTTGACCGTAATGTGGGCCGAGTCTATGATTACCTTAAGGAACACGGACTCTTGGAGAACACGCTTGTTATCTATACTTCTGATCAGGGATTCTTCATGGGAGAGCATGGATGGTTTGACAAGCGGTTTATGTACGAGGAGAGTTTCCGCACACCGCTTCTTGTCCGTCTGCCAGATTGCATGAACGGGCCAAGAGGCTGTGATATTGATGGCTTCGTCCAGAACATAGACCATGCCGCCACCTTCCTTGATCTTGCAGGAGCTCCCATTCCTGAGGATATTCAAGGAGAAACTTATTTGCCGATGCTGAAAAGCGGCAAAGCCGGAGACCGGAAGTCCCTGTACTATCATTATTATGAATATCCCGCTGAGCATGCCGTCCGCCGTCACTATGGTGTCCGCACAGCACGCTATAGCCTGATGCACTTCTACAACGACATTGACGAGTGGGAACTCTACGATTTGAAAAAGGATCCGCAGCAGATGCACAACATCTACGGCCATCCCGGCACGGAAAAACTGACCAAGCGTCTCCTCAAGGAACTGCACAGATTACAGGACTACTATGATGATCCGATAGAGACCACACTTCATTGATGCACCATAAAAGATAGTGTTATTAACAGTCTTCGCAGTATTCTTCGTGCGTGGAACTTAAAGTTCTACGCACGACTTGACATTACCGGATGTTGCGATGGACGGGGAATAGGGCGATGATGTAGCCGATGAGGGCCACACCAGTGATGGTGGCTAGGACGTCCTGCCACTGGAGAATGACGGGGTAGGCGTTCACTAGGAAACTGCCGGGCATCTTTATGAAGCCAAAATGCTGCTGGGCGAGGGAGAAACCTATGCCGATGACAAGGCCGGCAGCAAGACCGAGAAGCGAGATCAGCCAGCCTTCCAGCGTGAAAGTGCGGCGGAGCATCTTGTCCGTGGCACCAAGGCTGCGGAAAGTCTCGATGTCATCTTTCTTCTCGATGATGAGCATCGTGATGCTGCCGAAGATGTTCAGGGCGATGATGATAATAACGAATATCAGAATGATGTAGATGGCAGCTTTCTCGTAGCGCATCATCTTATAGAGTGATGGGTTCTGACGGAAGCGGTCCAAAACCTTGAAATCTGGACCTAACTCTTTCTGAATATGCTTGATCGCTGTACGGACATCTTTCGTTGTGGAGCCTTCCACCAACCTGATCTCCACCCCTGAAACTTCATCCTCGTAGCCAAGCAATTGCCTCATCTGCTCAATAGGCAGAATCATCAAATCGTTGTCAATCTGTTGGTTGACCGAGAATATTCCTGCTGGGCGCATCCGCACGGACTCGATTGATGCCGCAGGGTTAGCCAGCGAAAAGTTCCTGTCTCTTATCGGAAAAAACAATTCAGCTGATGCAAGGAATGCTGGATTCATACCCATCTTGTAGGCCAAACCGGCTCCGACCACCATCTGCGGTAACTGCCCTTTGTGCAGGGAGAACATTCCATTTGTGATGTGCTCGGCTAAAGTGGAGTTTGCCTCGAAAGTGCTGTCAACACCTTTGGCTTTGGCTATCCCTTGATGTCCGTCATAGTTCACGAACACATTCTCTTGAAGTATGAGATCATATTCTCCGACAAGAGGATTCCTCTTGACCCGCTCGAAGGCCTCACCTTCAGGGATGAATACCTTGCCTTTGGCGGGAGTTATGAGAATGTCCGGCTCGACATTGCTGAGAGTGGATTTAACTAGTTCGTCAAATCCATTATAGATCGAAAGGATGATGATCAATGCAGCTGTACCTATAGCCATGCCGACGGCACTGATCGCGGAGATGATGTTGATCACATTGTGTGACTTCTTCGCGAACAAGTACCGTCGTGCTATGAAAAGAGGCAGATGCATACCTCTGCTATTCAGGCTTGTAGGAGTCCTTCAGGGCAGTAGTCTTATTGAATATGACCTTGTCGGTTGTGCTGTCCGGATCCTTGTAGTAGTAGCCGGTGCGCTCGAACTGCACAGCGATGCCGGAATTGTCCTCCAGAAGAGCAGGCTCAGCGTAGCCCTTTGCAATCGTGAGTGATTCCGGGTTGAGGAAGTCCTTGTAGTCTTTGTCCTCTGGGATGTTGTTCATGTCCTCCTTGACAAAGAGACGATCGTAGTTGCGGATCTCAATTTCTTTGGCATATTCAGTTGAAATCCAATGAATAGTGCCTTTGACAGATCTCCACTCGCCACCGCCTGGCTTTGTGGTCGGGTCGTAGGAGCATTTCAGCTCGACAACGTTGCCGTCGGCATCCTTGATGACCTCTTCACACTTGATGATGTAGGTGTACTTGAGGCGCACTTCTCCATCTGGTTTGAGGCGGAAGAACTTCTTCGGAGCATCCTCCATGAAGTCGTCACGTTCAATGTAGAACTCTCCGGTGAACGGAACCTTGCGGGTCGCTCCCTCTGGTTCTGCTGGATTGAGAGGGCAGTCGAACCACTCAACTTTGCCCGGTTCCCAGTTTGTCAAGGTGACTTTCAATGGCTTCTGTACAACCATGTACCTATTCGCTCTTGCGTTGAGGTCCTGACGCACGCACCATTCCAGAAGCTGGATGTCCATCATCTGGTCGCGTTTGGAGACTCCGATCTTCTCGCAAAACATTTTGAGAGCCTCAGCCGTGTAGCCGCGACGCCTTACTCCGCAGAGGGTAGGCATACGTGGGTCGTCCCAACCTGAGACAAGGCCTTTCTGCACGAGCTCAAGGAGCTTTCTCTTGCTCATAAGCGTGTAGGTCAGATTCAGTCTGGCGAACTCGTACTGATGGCTCGGCCAGATCTCAAGGGTCTTGATGAACCAGTCGTACAGAGGTCTGTGAACATCGAACTCAAGGGTGCAGATTGAATGTGTGATGTGCTCTATGGAGTCGCACTGGCCGTGGGTGAAGTCGTACATCGGGTAGATGCACCACTTGTCGCCCGTACGGTGATGCGAGGCGTGCTTGATCCTGTAAAGAATAGGGTCGCGGAACATCATGTTCGGGGATGCCATGTCGATCTTCGCGCGGAGGACCTTCTCTCCGTCAGCATATTTGCCGGCCTTCATGTCCCTGAACAGTTGGAGATTCTCCTCCACGCTGCGGTTCCTGTAAGGGCTCTCTGTGCCTGGTTTGTCCACAGTGCCACGCCCCTTGCTGATTTCCTCCTGGGTCTGGTCATCGACGTATGCCTGGCCGCGCTCAATCATCTGCTCGGCCCATGCGTAGAGTTGGTCGAAATAGTCGGAAGCGTAAAGCTCCTTCTCCCACTGGAATCCGAGCCACTGGATGTCCTCCTTGATCGAGTCAACATATTCAGTGTCCTCCTTGGTAGGGTTGGTGTCGTCGAAACGCAGGTTGGTCTTGCCACCGTACTTCTGCGCGAGACCGAAGTTGATGCAGATGCTCTTCGCGTGTCCGAGATGGAGGTACCCGTTAGGCTCCGGAGGGAAACGTGTCATCACGCTCTTAACTCTTCCGGATTTAAGGTCATCCTCAATTATCTCCTCAAGAAAGTTGAGTCTTTTCGGCTCCTCGGCCGTAGGATTTTTCGCTTCTTCCATTGTTCTGTCAGTATTAAACTCACAAAATTACGAAAATATTCCGCTGGTTGTCTCTTTTAGACGTAAAAATCGTCAGAGACCTCTTTCGAGGACCTCAAGGCACATGCGGCTGTTGTGGTAGGGGCATTTCCAGAAGCCAGCGCGGTCGTCAGTGGTGTTGGGGGTGCCATCGGAGCGGAGGCTCCAGTACCATTCTCCGTTGGGGGCGATTATATGGGTGCGGATGAAGGACCATTCAGCGTAAGCGGATTCAAGCCAATGAGGATCACTAGTCTTTTGGTACTGGTTGATGCAGCCAACTACTGTCTCGGCCTGAACCCACCAATGGCGGTCGGAATCTCGGTGGCCGGTGGCGGGGTCATATTCATAGATCATTCCTCCATCGGGGGTGAAACCTTCCATTGCAGCGGAGGCGACTTTCGCGCAGACTGACTTGACTTTGGCGGTCAATTCCTTGTCACCCAGCACTTCAGCGGCCTCGTCAAGTAGCCAGGACGCTTCGATGTCGTGCCCGTAGGAAACTGCGGTGGAGTGCGGAGTCCAATCGTCCCCGAAGAAAAGACCGAGGTGCCCGTCGGGTCGTATAATCTTGTCAATGAATATGTTGATGAGGCTCCCCAGCCTTTCTCTCAATCCGGCATCCTTCCATACTCTATAAAGGTTGGTGTACCCTTCAAGAATATGCAGGTGCGTGTTCATGGTCTTGGAGTCGTTCTGGTCCTTGTCGGAGAGGCGCATGTCCTCGATCACGCCCCATTCGCGGGTGCAAGCCTCGATGTAGCCGTCACCAGCAGGATCGTAGCTGTGCTCTTCTATGCTGTGGTAGAAAGACTTGGCGAGCTCCAAAGCTTCCGCGTCCACTGTTGCTCTGAAATATTCAGCTAATCCATAGATTGCAAACGCGATGGCGTAGAACTGCTTTTTCGTGTCCTTCGGCCTGCCTTCGGAATCAAGGCTCCAAAAGAGGCCGCCATATTCCTTGTCGGTGAAGCGGTCGCGTATTTCGTGGTAGGCTCTGGTGGCTGTGTCAAGATATTCCTTATTATGAAGTACCCTGTAGGCGGCAGCGAAAGTCCACAGAATCCGGGAGTTAAGGATCGCTCCTTTCTCCGCGTCCGGAACGATGACCCCGTCACCGTCCATCCTTCCATAGAAACCGCCCTTCGGATCGGTCATCCTTTGCATCCAGAAAGGAAGGATGTCTCCTTCCAGTTCTGCTAGAATTGATTTTCTGTCCATAAGCCCAAAGTTACCAAATTCCTTAATTTATAATTTGTACGTTGGCTTAATACGTTAAATAATTGCAAAATAAGTATTATATTTGCCATGTTATGCCAGTTTTTTCGGAAATATCAGGACTTTCGCAGCGGGATTGCTTCTATATTGTGGAGAGGCATAAGAAAGAGTTCACCTACCCGCTGCACCGCCACAGGGAGTATGAATTGAACTTTATCCAGAACGCCTCTGGTGTTCGCCGCATTATCGGGGATAGCGTTGAGACGATAGGGGAGTACGACCTAGTGCTGATTGCAGGAGAGAATCTTGAACATGTCTGGGAGCAAGGCACTTGCAAGTCTCCTGATATCAGGGAGATAACCATCCAGTTCTCACCTGACTTGTTCAATGGCGGCATTCTGGAAAGGAATCAGTTCACCAGCATCAAGAAGATGCTCGACAGGGCAAGCCACGGTCTCGCATTTCCGCTCGATGCGATTATGAATGCATATTCCCAGATCAACGCAGTGGTCAACGAGAAGGACAGTTTCCTGCAGTTCACCGGTTGTCTGGAATTGCTGTACATCCTTTCATTGAATGAATGCAGGGAATTGGCCAGCAGCTCATTTGCCCATTCTCCTAGGGACACCGAGAGCCGCAGGGTGATGAAGGTCAAGGAATATATCAACCAGCATTATGCAGAGAATGTTACCCTCCCTGAGTTGGCGGATTTGGTGGGCATGAGTCCGAGCTCCTTCAGCCGCTTCTTCAGGCTTCGCACCGGGAAGACCCTATCTTCCTATCTGATTGACATAAGGCTTGGTAATGCCGCGAGGGCCCTTGTTGACACCACCTCTAACGTCTCCGAGATCTGTTATGCATGCGGATTCAACAACTTGTCTAATTTCAACAGAGTCTTCAAGTCCCGCAAAGGGGTGACTCCGCATGAGTTTCGATCAATGTACAAAAAGAAGAAAGTCATCGTGTAGCGGATTATTTGCATTATTTATCAAAATTGTATTTGTTTTCGTTTCAACATGTGCGTAATTTTGCAACGTTAACAAAATTAATGACACTAGAGACGGAATCAATTAATTATTTGTAATTATTTGCGGTCTTAATCTGCTTGTTATCAATTAATTCGTGTGGCGGATTGTGGCGGCTTTGATGTCTTCCGTTTAGGATGTGTCCTTGATGCTGATAATGAAATAACATATATTCAGTAACATTAATCTAAATTCGGATGGCATGAAAAGTAAGCTATTGACATGCTTGTTGGTGCTCTTCCTCGGAAGCTCACTGACAGCCCTTGCGCAGACGAAGACCGTGACAGGTACCGTAAAGGACCAGTCCGGGCTTGGTGTCATAGGGGCCAGCATCCAGGAAAAGGGGACCAAGAACGGTACCATCACTGACTTGGATGGCAATTATTCAATCACGGTCAAGGACAATGCTGTTCTTGTCTTCACTTCGATCGGCTATGCCGCTCAGGAAATCCCGGTTTCAGGTAAGACCAAGATCAATGTCGTGATGGCCGAGGACACACAGTTTCTTGATGAAGTTGTTGTCGTCGGTTATGGTACGATGAAGAAGAGCGACCTGTCGGGAGCCTCTGTCTCCATGAAGGAGTCGGATCTCAAGGGGTCAGTCATCACTAACCTTGATCAGTCACTCCAAGGTCGTGCTGCCGGTGTGTCCGCCGTGCAGACCTCCGGAGCTCCGGGCTCATCGTCATCAATCCGTGTCCGTGGACAGGCTACGGTCAATTCCGCAGCCGAACCTCTGTACGTGATTGACGGTGTGATCGTTCAGGGTGGCGGTAATTCAGGCGGAGACTTCGGTCTCGGATCCCTTGGCAACGGTAAGATCTCCACGATCTCTCCTCTTGCTACCATCAACCCTGCCGACATCGTCAGCATGGAAATCCTCAAGGACGCCTCGGCCACCGCGATCTACGGTGCGCAGGGAGCCAACGGAGTCATTCTCATCACGACAAAGCGTGGTAAGGCCGGTGAAGCGAAATTCACCTATGATGGAATGGTCGCTGTCAACCGCCAGACCAGCAGGATCGACATGATGAACCTTCGTGAATATGCCGAATACTACAACGACATGGTTTCCATCGGTGAGCTGACAGCGAATTCCTATTACACCGACCCATCCATTCTCGGCAAGGGAACCAACTGGCAGGACGAAATTTTCCGCACAGCGATTCAGCATCAGCACCAGATCAGCGCACAAGGCGGTTCTGACAAGGTTCAGTACTACATCTCTGGCTCTTACATGGATCAGGAGGGAACTTTGATCGGTTCTGACTTTAACCGTTACTCCGTGCGCGCCAACATTGACGCCCAGCTCAAGTCTTGGTTCAAGCTTGGCCTGAACGCCACATTCGCCAACACCAATGACAACATCAAACTTGCGGATGGTACCGAGGGTGTGATTTTCTATTCCCTTTCGACCCTTCCTGACATCCCTGTCTATGACATTGACGGGAACTATTCGACAACCGTGCGCGAAGGTTACACGAGCGCCAACCCTGTCGCATTGGCCATGATGGATGAGTACCTTCTCGGACGTCAGAAACTTACAGGAAACCTTTACGCTGAGTTGACCCCGGTGAAGCATTTCGTGTTCAGGAGTGAGCTTGGTTTCGATGTCAGTGCCTCCAACGCCACGACCTACAAGCCTATGGTTGATCTTGGCGGCTGGACACGCAAGTCTAACACGATGAGTTGGCAGAAGAACAACAGCAAGTTCTGGCAGTTGAAGAACTATCTGACCTATTCAAATACATTCGGACGCCACAGCGTCACAGCCATGCTCGGCCAGGAATGCTGGGAGTCAAGCTGGAACTATCTCAGCGGCACCAACACCGGCCTGCCGTCCGATGAGATTCACAACATAAAACTCGCCACGGGTGATGCGACTCTCAATTCCGGTTTCGGCTCATCTGCCATGGCTTCGTTCTTTACGCGTGAGACCTACAACTACGATGACCGCTACCTCTTCACCTACACCTACCGTTATGACGGCTCCTCCAACTTCGGCCCGGACAACCGTTGGGCGGGATTCCATTCATTCGCCGGCAGCTGGAGATTCTCCAACGAAAAATTCCTTCAAGGGATGAAGGAGGCGCTCGGAATGAGCAACGGCAAGATTCGTGTCGGTTGGGGACAGACTGGTAACGCGAACATCGGTGCCGGCGCATGGGAGTCCGGCATGAGCAAACTGCCTTCCGCCCTTGGTGACAGCCAGCGTCCTTCTATCATCCCTAACACCGGCATTCACTGGGAGAAGCAGGTTCAGACCAACATCGGTCTCGACCTTGGATTCTTTGAGGGAGCCGTCAACCTTACTGTTGACCTTTACAAAAAGAAGTCTTCCGACATGTTGATGTCCCTGACCCTTCCGGCCTATATGGGAACCCACGGCAACGCTTCCTCAGCTCTGGCTGCTCCTAAGGGAAACTACGGTACCATCGAGAACAAGGGTCTTGAGATCACTCTCGACGCCCATCCTATCAATCACAAGGATTTCGGTTGGGACAGCAACTTCCAGATCTCATTCAACCGCAACAAGCTGGTGTCTCTTGACGGCACCGCCAACGCCCAGCTGGTAGGTTACGGCCAGTGGAGCGACATTGTCAGCGTCACCGAGGTCGGCCAGTCGCTCTACAATTTCTATGGCTACAAGGTGGCGGGTGTCTATACTTCGTTGGAGGACATCCAGAACTCTCCGAAGCCTGAGAAATACCCTACAGACGGAGTGTTCAACAGGAACACCACGGTCTGGGTCGGAGACCTTAAGTTCGAGGACATCAACAATGACGGGGTGATCAACGAGAGTGACAAGACCAACATCGGCTCTCCTCTTCCGAAGTTCACCTTTGGCTGGACGAACACCTTCCGTTACAAGAATGTTGACCTTAGTGTCTTCATCAACGGCTCCTACGGCAACAAGATCCTCAACTACAACATGATGGGACAGGGACATAATGGACTTGTCCACATGAACAGCGCTTGGGTTAACCAGCACACGTCCATCAAGGACCGCGCTCGGCTTACGGCCATAGATCCGCAGAAGACCTATGCGAGTGGCAACTGGTACGAGGACATCACCAATGTGACGGTCGCAAATCCGGGTACGAAGACTCCGCGTCCTTCGATCTCCGATCCTAACGACAATGACCGCCTTAGCGACCGCTACATCGAGGACGGAAGCTACATCCGCCTTAAGAACATCACTTTCGGCTACACATTCCCTAAGGCAATTCTGAAGAAGGTGAAGATTGACAACGTGCGCGCCTACGTGAACATCCAGAACCTCTACACCCTGACCAAGTACACGGGCTATGACCCAGAGGTCGGAGCCAGCACCCAGGATTCCACAGGACTGACATTCGGAGTGGACAACGGACGTTATCCTTCCCCTACGACCTACTCCTTCGGACTGAACATCACATTCTAATTATGGAGGAAAAGACAATGAAAAATATAGTTAAAGCATTCGCGGTTGCCATTCTGGCACTTGGAGCGGTTTCTTGCGACGACTTCCTCAACCGCCCGTCAGAGGACAGTTACACAACCGAGCAGTACTACAAGAACGATGAGCAGTGCGAGCAGGGTGTGAACTACCTTTACAACTCTCCGTGGTACGACATCATCCGCTTCTACATCTACGGAACGGAGACAATGTGCGGCAATGTCTATCAGGGACAAAGCGCCTACACGACCCTTACGGTGAACGGAACAGACGGAGACCTGAAGAATATGTCCTACTCGCTTTGGGCGGTTAACGCTCATTGCAACACGGTCATCAACAACATTCTCCGTTCCGAGGGACCGTCACAGGCGAAGAAAAACCAGAGCATCGGTGAGGCTCTCTCGTGGAAGGCCATGGCTTATTTCTTCCTCGTCAGGACATTCGGAGACGTTCCGATCATCCATGACAACACCGAGTCCATCAAGGCCGGAAACTACAATGACATAGAGAAGGTCCAGAAGGCAGATGTCTATGAATATATCATCATGACCCTTGAGAAGGCGATGGAACTTCTTCCGAAGAATGCCTACAAAGGAGTCTATAACCGCATCGACTACTATGCCGCGGAGGCTCTCCTCTCAAAGGTCTATCTGACCAAGGCTGGTGTGAGCGGTTCTCTGAATCAAGATGATCTGGCCAAGGCGCGGGATTACGCCAAGGATGTCATCGAGCATTCCGGCAGGTCTCTTACCCCGGTATATTCAGATGTGTTCCGTCTCTCACCTAAGGTCTTTCAGCAGACGGGAGAGTGCTTGTTCTCCTGGCTTTGGACAAGTACATCCGGTATTTGGACCGCTCAGAACTCAATCCAGAGCGATGTCGGCATGGGTGGTTTTGACGAGTACGGTGACTGCTGGGGTGACTGGAAAGGTCCTTCTGTGGATCTTCAGGACGCTTTCGGAGTGTCTGCTGACCAGGATCCGGAAGTCAGAAAGGCTAATGACAAAGATGACCGCCGCGCAGCCACGATGATGATGTTCGGTGACCAGTACAGCTATTTCTGGACAGACCTCGGAGGATTCGACTTCTACCGTTTCTACTACGATCCTAGCTATTCTCCGAACAGTACGAACGGCAGTTTCCAGTGTGGAAGCGGTGCTAATTACTGCAAGCATCTGTACGGGAATGGTGCTGACCATAAGGCAGCTCTCGGAGTAAGTGCCGGTAATATGATCAATCAGCTTCCTACCCACGTGCTGAGGCTCAGCGACATCTACCTTGTCTATGCGGAGGCTTGCCTGCTTACAGGTGACGCCGGTTCTGCTCTTGAGTATGTCAACCAAGTCCGCGGACGCGCCCATGCGGAGCCTCTGAAGTCCGTCACATTCGAAGACATCTGGAAGGAGCGCCGTCTTGAGCTTGCCCTTGAGGGTGACCGCTGGTACGATTTCGTCCGCCGTTCCTACTATGACGTGAACAGCTGCATCTCCGAGCTCCTTGCCCAGAGAAGGTCGGCGTGGGATGGCCTTGCCAAGGCCTACGGAAACTATGTACTTGACGCTACCGGAGAATATGTCGGGCCAGGAGCCAAAGCCTGGGACAACTCGGAGATCAAGTACAAGGGTGACGAGGAGCTTGTCGATGTGAAGGCATCCATGTTCACCATGCCGTTCCCGTCAGAGGACGTTGTTCTCAATCCTAACATGGGATCGGATGTCGAGGGTGTCCATGTTGACGTCCGTGAGACTTATAAGTATGACTTTTAATCAGTGAGAAACTTATGAAATCAATCATAAAATATTTTGTTGCCGCTCTCTGTGTGGCCGGCCTCTTCTCCTGCGACAGGGCTGACTACCCGGATCGTTTCAGACAGGCTGACGGCAAGCCGACCGTTCATTTCGTAAGGCCTGCGGATCAGGATGTGATCATTACATCGGCAAGCCTTGAGCAGATCATCTGCATCGTGGGCGAGAACCTCAAGAGCGTCCATGACATCTATTTCAACGACCAGCCGGCCATTCTGAACACAAGCTACATGACCGACAATACTCTGCTTGTGGCCGTTCCTAAAAATCTGCCTGTTGTCACGACTGACAAGATGTACCTTATCACAAAGGACAGCACAGTCGTGGACTATGACTTCAAGGTGCTGCTTCCGGTTCCTAAAGTGAACGGAATGTCTTTCGAATGGGCTAGCCCTGGCGAGACTGTCACCATCACCGGTAACTACTTTGCAGAACCTCTAACGGTCGAGTTCCCAGGGGCTGAGGCTACCTCAATCTCCAATGTGACAATCAACTCGTTTGATGTCGTGGTTCCTGAAGGCGCGCAGCCTGGCAAGATCAAGGTGACGACCGAATCCGGAACCGCTCAGTCCATCTTCCAGTACAAAGACAGCCGTGGCATGCTGTTCAGCTTCGATGACGCCCGTGGAAACCATGGTTGGCACGCCATGACTATTCAAAGCGATGAGAACTCACTGGACGGCAACTATCTCCAACTCTACGATGCCGGTGGCCTCAAGGCCGATGGTACCGACTGGGCTGACACAGGTTACCACTTTGAGTACTGGCCGGGAAACTGGAACACTCCGGAGACTTACGATGATCCTGAAGGAATAGACCTTAGGAAAGTTGTGGATTTCACGAACTTCGCCAACATGGCCCTCAAGTTCGAGATGCGTATTCCTGAGGATCATCCTTGGACTGGATGCCCGATGCAGATCTACTTCGCAAGCCTCAGCATGTGTACGCTAGCCACTGCGAACAACACCTACTTCCACGATGAGTCAATTTCTCTTCCACGTGTGTTGTACAAACCTTGGAAATCGACCGGCTCATTTGACACAGGTGGAAAATGGATCACTGTGACATTCCCGTTCTCCAGCGACTTTGTTTGGTACTGGGATGGAACAAAGGCGACGGGTACGCTCTCTGCTGATTCGTTCTCAGGATTCGAGATCTTCATGGCCGCCGGAGAAGCTGAAGGAACACCTTGCGCTCCGCTGATCCAGATCGACAACATCCGCGCTGTCCCTTACAAATAATGAATGGAGGAAAAGAACATGAAAAATATATTTAGATATTCAGCACTCATAGCTCTTTGTTCCGCGTTTGTCGGTCTGACAGGCTGCGGACAGGATGAACTTGAAACTGATCCGTACGGAGACGGTGTGAAGCTTGCGGCCTTCGCTCCGGAGCCAGCGATGCGTGGAGGCGAACTCCGTATTCTTGGAAGCAACCTTCAGGACGTGTCTGAGATCCGCTTTCAGGGCGGTGTCTCGGTCACCGAGTACGAGGTTGTGGAATCAGGCAAGCATTCTGAAATCCGTTTCACTATTCCTCTCGAAGGACCAGAGCCGGGTAAGATCACTATTGTGGACAAGGACGGCAATGAACATTTAAGCCTCTCGTCCCTTACTTTCACCGAACCGATGAAAATTGATTCCTTCGCGCCTGCCGAGGCTCTTTCCGGGGATGAGGTCACCATCACTGGTGAATATCTCAACATCGTCAAGGAGGTCATCTTCGGAGGCGATGTGAGGGTAACTGAGTTTGTAAGCCAGTCCCGTCACGAGTTGAAGGTCAAACTTCCGGCCAGCGCGGTCAGCGGTTATGTCCAGATTGGTGACGTGAATGAGCTTGAGGATGAGCAGACAATCCCTAACATTGTCTATTCCAAAGAGGAACTGACTGTCGGAGAACCTACTGTGGTGACAGCTAAGAAGACCACCTACAAGTCTGGTGATGTCATCACTGTCACAGGTGAGCATCTTGACATGATTAAGACCATTGATCTTGCCGGAGCAAGCGGTGTTGAGTTCACTTGCAGTGAAAACGCGACAGCGCTCACATTCAATCTCCCGGCGTCAGCCACTGACGGAGAGATCACCTTGACCTCATTCGCCGGCAAGACTTTTTCCGCAGGAGAGATTGAGACCGTCACTGTAGCAGATCTTGGTATAGCCTCATTGGCGAAGGATGGCCGTTACAAGGCAGGTGGCTCAGTGGAGATCACAGGCTCTGACCTTGACCTTGTGACCAAGCTTGAGTTCAACAATGCGGAGGCTTCGTTCGCCCTCAAGGACGGAAAACTCTACGCTGACATTCCTGCTACTGCCAAGGATGGTGCTGTCACCGTGACACTTGAGTCCGGAAAGCAGGCCACAACTCCTGAGATTGAGGTTGTGAAGCCAGTGATTACCGGAGTTGACAAGACTTCAGCCGTGGCAGGAAAGGACAAAATTGAACTCAGCGGAACCGACCTTGACCTCGTCACGGATGTAAAGAACGGAGACGATGTGCAGGGATTCATAACTTGTGAATATGTCATCGACAGCCCGGAGAAGATCACTGTCACCGTGGCTCGCGAGGCCTATAACGGTCCGTTTACCGTGACCGCTGCCAATGGCTATGAGTCCGTCTCTGGCAATGTGGAGATTACTTACGATGAGGCTGTCTCCATCACCTTTACAAAGCCTTCATTCAGCGTGGGCCGTCAGGTATCGATCACAGGAACCAATCTCCAGAACATCGAGTCAGTCACCATCAAGGACAAGAAAGTCACCTCATTCGTCAGCAGGACAGATGATTCTATGTCATTCGAAATCCCTGAGGGAGTCGGCCCTGGAGTCTATCGTCTGGGAATCACCCTCGTGACCGGTGAGACATTCAACTGGCCTGTTCCGTTCGAGATCACCGCTCCTTACACTGAGACATTCATTTGGGAAGGTTCCGAGGATCTTGCCAGTTGGGGTAACTCTCCTTATCTCGGTGCGCCTAACGCTTTCCAGGAGATAGGCATTGCTGAGGGTGACGTCATCAGAGTTTACTTTACGGCCTATAATGAAAAGTGGCAATTCAAGACCTTCGCTGGTCACTGGGGAGATCCGTTCCTGTTCGCTGAGATCGGTGGCAGTGAGATGGTCAACCAGGATAATTGCGATGCTTCCGCTGGCTACTTCGCGTTCAACGTGACAGCTGACATCCTCGCCAAGCTTATCAATCAGGACACCACATGGGGCGGAGCGTTCCAGTGTCAGGGTGAAGGTGTTGTCATCAAGGGTGTAAGCCTTGTCCATTACGGAGCGACCGAGAAGGTCATCTGGGAAGGTGAAAGGTACACTGGAGACGACTACAACAATAACCTTGAGATTGGAACCGAAGATGACTGGGTGAACGCTGGTCTGGAAGAGGACTGCGAGGTCAGAATCTATTTCTCTGCGAAGTCCGAAACAGATTGGCAGATCCAACTCTTTGACGGTCACTGGGGTGAACTTAATGATCTGAATATGCCGGGGAAGGCTAACCAGTTCAACGCAGAGAACTCTCCAGAGGCTTTCGGAAAGGGCTACATCAGTTTCAAGGCCACCAAGCCTATCTTTACCAAGTTGACGACAAAGGCTTGGTGGGGCAGTGCCCTTATCGTTCAAGGTAAAGGCGTTACAGTTAAGAAGATAGCATTCTTGTAGAATCTATCATGACATTATTCCGGGGGAGGGTGAAACCTCCTCCGGGATCCAAAGCGGCTGACAACATTTTGAAATAGCCGCAATTCACTGGATAGGTGGTCAAAACGAACTTGAAAAATTTTAAATGATTATGCGATTGAGATTTTCGGCTATATTCCTTGCTGCCGCTCTGTTTTGCTCATGCGGAGAGAAGGAGAAAGAGACACCGGCACCAGAGCCGGAGGCTCCGACAACGATGACGGTGTCTCCTACAAGTTATGAGGCCCCTGTCGAGGGTGGCAGTTTCACGGTAAGCGTCACGGCTCCGACAAGACCTACTGCCGTGGCCAGTCAGAACTGGGTCACGGTGACTGACGGGACATATTCAAAGTACAAGATTGACTATCCTGTCAAGGTGGCCGCCAATGAGACTTACGAGGCCCGCACTGCTGTTGTCACTATCAAGAGTGGTTCATTCTCGCAGGAGGTTTCGATCTCGCAACCCGGCAAGGAGAAACCGGTTGAGCCTGAGACTCCGACAGAGCCAGAGAAAGGAGATAACGATGCATGGAAAATGGCGGAAAAATTAGGCCTAGGACTGAACATCGGCAACCAGATGGACGCTTTTGACGGAAATTCCGAGAAAGCCATCGAGGGGTACTGGACGAACGGGCAGAAACTGTCTAAGTCTGTCTTCACCAGTCTGAAATCCAAGGGCTTCAAGTCCGTGAGGATTCCGATAACTTGGCTCGACCACATCGGAGCTGCTCCAGACTACAAGATTGATGACCGCCTGGACAGGGTTGCCGAGCTTGTGGATTGGGCCGAACAGGCCGGCCTTAACACAATCATCAACATCCACCACGATGGCTCGTTGGACTACAAGAACGGCTCATATACCACACACTGGCTCAACATCCGAGGAGCTGCCGCTGACGCTGCTGTCAACACTCAGATCAAGGCCGAGATTAAGGCGGTCTGGACTCAGATAGCCGAGAGGTTCAAGGATAAGGGTGATTTCCTGATCTTCGAGTCCTTCAACGAGATTCAGGATGGCCATTGGGGCTGGGGCGATGACTATAACAGCGCTGCCGGAAAGAAAAAGCAGAACGACATTCTCAACGAATGGAACCAAACGTTTGTGGATGCGGTGCGTTCCACGGGAGGCAACAACGCTCAAAGATGGCTCGGAGTGCCTGGCTATGCAGCGGATCCGTCCTTCACTCTCAACGATGGGTTCGTGCTGCCGGATGATCCGGCGAAGAGGGTTATGGTAAGCTTCCACAACTACACCCCTTATGCGTTCTGTCAGACCGGTGAGGCAAATGACTGGGGGCACACAAGACGTTCCAACCTGTCGGATTCAAACTATTCGGAGGACTTCCACAAGGAGATCTGCTACAAGTTCTACAAAGCCTATGTGGAGAAAGGCGTGCCGGTCTATATGGGTGAATATGGCTGCACGAACAGAACCGACGACACCGCGCGGAAGTTCCAGCTCTATTGGCTTGAATATGTCAGCAAATGTGCCAAGACCTTCGGAATCAGCGGCTTCATCTGGGAGAACGGGGCTGTCGGAGCCAATGGAGAGACCTATGGCATCATCAACCACGAGACCGGTGAATATCTTGACCCGGTCTACAGCAAACAGATTGTGGAGACCTGCTCGAACGGTTTCTACAAAGAAGGAATCAGCTACACTCTTGAGTCAGTCTATAACAAGGCACCGAAATATTGATCATGAAAGGACTGTTGACAATGATTTCCGTGGCGGTTCTCGCCGCTGGTTGCGCCCCCAAGGCCGAGTGGCCTCATCTTGACAAAGGCGCAAACGAATTGATGACGACACTGAAGACGGCTTCGTCAGAAGGCCGGTTCATGTACTTCCATCAGGACGACCTCGTCTATGGCCATTCGTGGAAAGTGGAGGATGCCCAAAACGACCCTCTGGACCGTTCGGATGTCAAGTCCGTCTGCGGACAGTTTCCTGCCGGAATCGGCTTTGATCTGGGCGGGATCGAACTTGGGGACGAGGCGAATCTGGACAATGTCCCGTTCAGTCTTATGCGCAGGGCGGCTGTGACCCACTACGAAAGGGGAGGGGCTGTGACATTCTCCTGGCATCCGCGCAATCCGCAGACAGGAGGCGACGCATGGGATGTCGGCTCTGATCAGGCTGTGGCCGGAATCCTGGAAGGTGGGGCGAACCACGAACTGTTCATGGAATGGCTTTCCAAGGCGGCTGATTTCCTTGGTTCCCTGAAGGACTCAAAGGGACGGCTGATCCCGGTGATATTCCGCCCTTGGCATGAGAACCTCGGCGGCTGGTTCTGGTGGGGCTCCACCTGCTGCACCGAGAAGCAGTACAAGGAATTATATTCAATGACTCATGAATATCTTGCCGTGACCCGCGGGCTCAGGAACCTTGTGTGGGCATATTCCCCGAACTCCAACCTTACCGAGGAGAGTTTCTACAGCCGTTATCCGGGTGACGGGAACGTTGACATCATCGGGGTGGACCACTATGACTACGCTGCCGCTGATTCCACTAAGACCGACTCTGAAAGGATTGATGAGGCCAACGCTTACTTCG
Organism: Bacteroidales bacterium UBA755; assembly: GCA_002297815.1. Classification (GTDB taxonomy): domain Bacteria; phylum Bacteroidota; class Bacteroidia; order Bacteroidales; family UBA932; genus Cryptobacteroides. The sequence goes on from DBKH01000017.1 coordinate 34,324, forward strand.
GCAAGGTTCTGCGTTCGGACTTGAAACTTCTGTCCGGCATAGCTGGCGCCCACGGAAAGCTGCTTGCGCTAAGTGAGACGGGCTTTGAGTCCACGCCTGATCCTCGTTGGTGGACAGATGTCCTGCTGGAGAATCTCAAGGATGCCCCGGTCTGCTATGTCTTGACTTGGAGGAACGCTTGGGACAAGCCGGAGCATTATTTCGCTCCTTTCGGAGGCTCCGTTGATGCTGAGAATTTCAAGGAGTTTTGCGGAAACGACAGAACCATATTCCTTAAATAATAGGACAAAAGTATTTTGGATTTTGATTAAGAATATATAAACTCAAGTTTCGCATTTGCGAAACACCTATTTTCTTCACTGCTTGCAGTGAAA
>DBKH01000017.1:34785-44507 GCA_002297815.1 Bacteroidales bacterium UBA755
GGGGAGGGATTTAGGGAGGGGGGGGGGGTAACGTGAATAGATATGGGTGGGCAATCGCCCTCGAACGTGAGATAATGTTTTTATACAGCAAGCAATTGCCTACTTGCGAGATGCAAAAGTTGAATATATTTGAGATGGATTTTGAAGAAAGATTGAAGTGGCTGGAGGCCGAACACGAAGAACTGGTCTTATTGAAGAATGAGCCTGTCTATGTCAACGGGGTCTATGAAAGGTACAAGAATCCGGTGCTTACCAGCGCTCATGCCCCTTTGTTTTGGAGGTATGACCTTGATCCCGTGACGAATCCTTATCTTGAGGAAAGGTTCGGAATCCATGCGACATTCAATTCCGGAGCAATCAAATGGAACGGAAAATATGTCCTTGCCGTCCGTGTCGAGGGTGCCGACAGGAAATCATTCTTCGCGATCGCAGAGAGCCCGAACGGAGTGGATAATTTTCGCTTCTGGAACAGACCGATCACGATGCCAGAATATGGCGAGCCGGCCACCAATGTCTATGACATGAGGCTCACCGCCCACGAGGACGGCTGGATCTACGGAGTGTTCTGTGTGGAGCGCAAGGATCCTTCCGCTCCGGCAGGGGACCTGTCCTCGGCTGTGGCCTGCGCTGGAATCGCAAGGACAAAGGATTTGGTTCATTGGGACAGGCTTCCGGACCTTAAGTCTGACTCGCAGCAGAGGAATGTCGTGCTTCATCCGGAGTTTGTGGACGGGAAATATGCCCTTTACACAAGGCCGCAGGACGGATTCATCGATGCCGGCAACGGTGGCGGCATCGGCTGGACCCTTGTGGATGACATCACGGACGCTGAGGTCAAGGAGGAGAAAATCATCAACCTTCGTCACTACCACACGATCAAGGAACTCAAGAACGGAGAGGGACCTGCTCCGATCCGGACACCGAAAGGGTGGCTGCATCTGGCGCATGGCGTAAGAGGCTGTGCTTCAGGACTCCGCTACGTCCTTTATCTCTACATGACATCTCTGGAAGATCCTTCGAAGGTGATCACTGAGCCGGCTGGGTTCTTCATGGCTCCGGAGGGTGAGGAATATGTCGGGGATGTGATGAACGTGCTGTTTACGAACGGCTGGATCGCTGACGAGGACGGGAAGGTTTTCATCTACTACGCTTCCTGTGACACAAGGATGCATGTGGCGACCTCCACGGTTGACAGGTTGGTGGACTACTGCTTCGGCACCGAGCCTGACGGTTTCTGCACAGGTGAATCCGTGCGCACACTCAACAGATTGATTGACAAGAATCTTAAAGCATAATATTAAATGGAAAAGATAAGGACCAGTTTCGCGGAAAAAATCGGCTATGGCTTTGGAGACATGTCTTCCTCAATGTTCTGGAAGATATTCTCCTACTACCTTCCATTCTTCTACAGCAACATATTCGGACTCACTCTTGATCAGGTCGCCCTGCTTCTGGTCGTCACCAGAATCTGGGACGCTGTGAGTGATCCTGTCATGGGAGTGCTGGCCGACAGAACCACGACGAAGTGGGGAAAATACCGTCCTTATCTTCTGCTGATGGCTGTCCCATTCGCCCTGAGCGGAATATTCCTGTTCTCCACGCCCGCCGCGTCCCCGACCGTCAAACTTGTCTGGGCTTACCTCACCTACATCATGATGATGACGGTCTACACAGGCATCAACGTGCCTTACGGAGCGATGCTGGGAGTTATGACAGACAATTCGGACACAAAGACAGTTCTGAGCTCGTACAGGATGTTCTTCGCCTACGGTGGCAGTTTCCTGGCCCTGTTCTGTTGGGAGCCGCTTTGCAAACTTCTCGGAGGCTACGACGCCCCGTCCGGCTGGAGGAACGCGATGATTGTCATAGCGGTTTTCTGCCTCATCCTGTTCCTGCTCTGCTTCAGGATGACCAGAGAAAAACTGCGCACCGTCAGCAAGGTCTCCGTCGGCAGCGACCTAAAATCCCTTCTGCGCAACGCTCCTTGGTGGATTCTCATCGGAGCCGCGCTCTGTTCTAACCTCTTCAATACAGTCCGGGGAAGCACTGTGGCGTACTTCTTCAACGATGTCATCGGGCATGATGTACGTCTGAACCTCGGATCACTGAGTTTTCTGTTCTATGCAGGCCTGTTCCTGTCGATAGGAGAAGTCTGCAACATGGTGGGAGTGGCCCTTGCCGTACCTCTTTCCGAAAAACTCGGCAAGAAAAGCACTTACATGTTTTCTTTCACTGCTCTAATCTTGTTCAGCGCCTTGTTTTTCTACATTCCGATCAGTCAGGGAGGCTACTATTGGATGCTGATCCTCCAGATTGTGATCAGTGTGTTCACGGGAGTGATCTCGCCTTTGGTCTGGAGCATGTACGCCGATGTCAGCGATTTCGCTGAGAACCGTGACGGGACCGCTTCGACCGGCCTGATCTTCTCTTCCGCCTCCATGGCTCAGAAATTCGGTGGCGCCTTCGGTGGTTTCGCCGTGATGTGGCTCCTCAAGGCATTCGACTACAACACCGCTCCGGGAGCCGTTCAGACTCCTGAGGCCATCAACGGTCTGTGGCTGCTGATGAGCTGGATCCCGGCAATCGTGGCCGGGCTTGCGGTTGTCGTGATCTTCTTCTATCCTTTGACGAGAAGCAGAATGATTGCCATTCAGGATGAACTGGCAATCAAGAGAGCTAGAGATCTGGGAGACAAGCCAGAGACTTCCGAGGAGATGGAAACCTCTTCACGTCTCTGGAGTGGACTTCCTAAGGTGATGCGTTGGGTGATGGGATCTCTTGTGGTAATCCTTGTTGTTGAGTTGATATTCATTATCTTGAAATAACTAAAGTTACGCATTTGCGAAACACCACAGTTCTTCACTGCTTGCAGTGAAAGCAAGTCCCTCCCCCGAGGGGAGGGATTTAGGGAAGGAGTAACGTGAATTGATGTGGGTGGGCAATCACCTTCGAACGTGAGATAATGTTTTATACAATAAGCAATTGTCTGCTTGCGAGAGTTGATATGATGGAATACGGTCATTTTGACGATTCGGCCAGAGAGTTCGTGATCACAGATCCCGCCACTCCTTGGCCTTGGATAAACTATCTCGGAACCGAGAATTTCTTCTCTTTGATTTCAGGGACCGCGGGAGGATATTCATTCTACCGTGACGCAAAGTTCCGCCGCCTGACCCGCTACCGCTACAACGGAGTGCCGATGGACGCGGGAGGAAGGTATTTCTACATAGGTGACGGTGGCTGCGTCTGGAGTCCGGGCTGGAAGCCGTGCAGGACTCCGCTGGATTTCTACGAGTGCCGTCACGGGATGGGGTACACACGCATTGTCGGAGAGAAGAATGGCCTCAGGGTGAGCGAGTTGTTCTTTGTACCGCTTGGCTACGACTGCGAGATCCAAAAGATTACGCTAGAGAACCGTGGTGAAGCCACGAAGAAATTCAAACTATGGTCATTCGTGGAATGGTGCCTTTGGAACGCAGAGACCGACATGGAGAACTTCCAGCGGAATCTCTCCACCGGAGAGGTTGAGGTAGAGGGGAGTGTCATCTACCACAAGACCGAGTACCGGGAGCGCCGTGACCACTACGCTTTCTACGGAGTCAACGCCCACATTGACGGCTTTGACACTGACAGGGACTCGTTCATCGGGATGTACAACGGCTTCGACAGCCCTCAAAACGTGATGGCCGGAAAGTCTTCGCAGTCAATCGCCCATGGTTGGAGTCCGGTGGCTTCGCACTGTCTTGAGCTTACGCTTGGACCGGGCGAGTCCAAAGATCTTGTCTTCGTGCTCGGCTACGCTGAGAATCAGCCCGGCTCGAAGTTCGTGAAACCTACAGGCTACGAACTGAATTCGGGTTCGGGAGTGATCAACAAGGAAGTGGCCAGAAAGGTGATGGCCGCGTTCGACACCCCGGAGAAGGCCGATGAGGCTTTCGTTACGTTGAAGCACTATTGGGAGGGACTTCTGGGCAATTTCTCTCTTGTTTCCGATGTGCCGGAACTTGACAGGATGGTCAACATCTGGAATCAGTACCAGTGCATGGTCACGTTCCTGATGAGCCGAAGCGCCAGCTTCTTCGAGAGCGGAATCGGCAGGGGAATGGGATTTCGGGATTCCAACCAGGATCTACTGGGAATAGTGCATCAGATTTCGGATCGGGCGCGTCAGAGAATCCTCGACATAGCAGCGACCCAGTTCCCGGACGGCAGCTGCTATCACCAGTACCAGCCGCTCACAAAGCGCGGCAACGATGGCATCGGCGGAGGGTTCAACGATGACCCTCTCTGGCTGCTCGTGGGCGTGGATGCCTACCTGCGCGAGACCGGAGACTTCACGATCCTTGATGAATATGTCCAATTCAATAACGTCCCCGGCAGCGAAAAGACTCTCCTTGAGCATCTTGCGGTTAGTTTTGAATATGTCTGTGGACATCTCGGTCCTCACGGCCTGCCCCTCATCGGCCGGGCGGACTGGAATGACTGCCTGAATCTGAACTGCTTCTCCACCGATCCAGACGAGTCTTTTCAGACCACTGAGAACAAGACTGAGGGCAGCAAGGCTGAGTCTGTGATGATAGCGGGATTGTTTGTCTTTGCGGGAACCCGCTACGCTGAGCTTCTTGACCACTTGGGTAAGGATTCTTCGACTGTTCGTAAGGCTTTGACAGGCATGTCCGAGGCAGTCAAGGAATATGGCTGGGACGGAAACTGGTTCATTAGGGCCTACGATTTCTTCGGTCGGAAGATCGGGTCGAAAGACTGTGAGGAAGGCAAGATATTCATAGAAAGCCAAGGTTGGTGTTCCATGGCGCGTGTCGGAGCTGAAGAAGGCTTCTGCGACAAGGCGTTGGATTCCGTGAAGGAGCGTCTGGAATGCCCTCACGGCATCGTGCTCAACAATCCGGCGTTCAGCAGGTACTATCCTGAATATGGCGAGATCTCCTCATACCCTGAGGGTTACAAGGAAAACGCAGGCGTTTTCTGCCACAACAACGCTTGGATCATCATCGCCGAGGCCATGGCCGGACGGTCCAAGGACGCATGGAGACACTATTGTCAGATAGCTCCGGCATTCATCAAAGACCAGGCTCTTCACAAGGTGGAACCTTACGTCTATTGCCAGATGGTGGCTGGAAAGGACGCAGCGCGTCCGGGTGAAGGCAAAAACAGTTGGCTGACCGGCACCGCTGCATGGAACTGGAACGCTGTCTCTGAATATCTTCTCGGAGTGAAACCTCAGTTCGACGGCCTTCTGATTGAGCCTTGTCTGCCAGAGTCCATCCACGAATATAAGATTCACAGGGTTTTCCGTGACGCTGTCTATGACATCACGATCCGTTACTCCGCCACGGGACAATCCCGCTATATTCCATATTCACCGGGACATCATGAACTTACTTTGGATTTGTAGATTATGAAATTTAAGAATATTCTGTTCGCTATCGCGGCTCTGTTTGTGTCCATTGGCCTGAATGCCAGTGATTTCCGCACTCTTTTGAACAACGACTGGACTTTCTCCCTTGGTGATGCCTCTTCGATGAAGAAGGACTTCACGCATGGCACTGAGTATTTCACGTACTTCTCAAAAGCCGGCACGGCTGGACATAGCAAGTCCCCGATCATGCAGGCTTTCGACGACTCTGGATGGCAGAAGGTCAATCTGCCTCACGACTGGGTTGTGGATCTGCCTTACAGCAAGGATGCAAGCCATTCACATGGCTACAAATGCGTTGGCTGGAACTATCCTGAGAACTCGGTGGGCTGGTACAGAAAGCACCTCCGCATCCCGTCCGAAGACTACGGCAAGCAGATACGCATCGAGTTCGAGGGGATATTCCGGGACAGCGAGGTCTTCTGCAACGGCTTCTACCTTGGCCACGAGAGAAGCGGCTACGCCACGCGCTCCTATGACCTGAGCCCATACCTCAACTATGGTGGCGACAATGTCATCACTGTGCGCTGTGACGCCTCCACGGAGGAAGGATGGTACTACGAGGGTGCGGGAATATACCGCAACGTCTGGCTCCACAAAGCCGGGCCGGTCGCTGTGAAGCCATATTCATTGGATCTGACAGGGGAGACTCCGAAGTTCGAGACAGTGATGGCGAGTGACACGCTTGACAGGGCTAAGGTGAAGGCTGAGGTTGTGTTTATCGATGCTGAGGGTAACGAGGTCAAGAAACCTGATCATCTCTGGACTCTTGAGGACCCTTACCTTTACACCGTGCGGATTCGACTTTACTATGACGGAGTCCTCTCTGACGAGCAAAAATGCCGCTTCGGGCTGCGCACGATTGAGTTCAGCCCGACGGAAGGGTTCCTGCTCAACGGGAAGCACGTCAAGCTGACGGGCTGCAACATGCATCTTGACCATGCAGGAGTCGGTGTCGGAGTGCCTGACGAACTGTGGCGTTACCGTCTCACACAACTCAAGAAGTACGGGTTCAACGCAATCCGCAGCTCGCACAATCCCGCATCTCCGGCCATGCTCGACCTCTGTGACGAGATGGGCTTTTTGGTGATTGACGAAAACCGCCAACTTGGCGTCAACGAGGAGCAGCTCACCCAGGTCAGAAGGATGATCGAAAGGGACCGCAACCACCCTTGTGTCATCCTTTGGAGCGTAGGCAACGAGGAATGGAGCGTGGAGGGCATCGAGGCCGGCACAAGGATAGCTCGGAAGATGAGTGAATATGTCCACTCCATCGATCCGACCAGACCGACCAACTACGGCAGTTCCGGTGGCCACGAGCTTGTGAAAGGAGTTGATGTGTTCGGCTACAACTACATCGTCCAGAACCCTGTGGATGAGTTCCATGAGAAATTCCCGGACCATTGTGCTGTAGGTACTGAGGAGACTTCCGGAGCCGGCACGAGAGGAAAGTATGTCACGGTCCCGGAGGAAGGCTGGATGACCCCTCTGAACAGGGTTGACACATTGGGCAGGATCAATGTCATCGAACACGGCTGGAAATTCTACAAGTCCCGTCCTTGGACTGGTGGACTTTTCTATTGGACCGGACAGGACTACCGTGGCGAGCCGAATCCGATGGTCTGGCCGGCTACCGGCTCCCAATTCGGCATTCTGGACTACTGTTGCTTCCCGAAGGACGAAGCGTTCTACGTCAAAGCCGCCTGGCTTGACGAGCCGACAGTCCACATCTGCGGCCCGTACAAAGGCGAAGTTTGGGTCTATTCAAACTGCGATCAGGTCAGGCTGTCAGCCAACGGCAAGAGTCTGGGAAAAAAGAATATGCCTGAAGACGGTCACCTTGTCTGGAAGGTAGGAGACGCCACTAGATTCTCGGCAGTAGGCTACCGTAACGGCAAAAAAGTCGCGGCTGATGAATATCCTGCCATCGTCTCTGAGACGACTTTCACCCTCTCAAAGTTTAGAATAAAGGCTGACGGTCAGGATGTTGTCGTGATCGACATCGACACCAAGTCCGAGAGCCTGGAAGTCTCAGTCTCCGGAGCCACGTTCCTCGGCTGGGGCAACGGCAACCCTGGCTTCAAAGAGATCGAAAGACCGGAGAACGGCAAATCCATGACGATCAAACCATTCTCCGGCAAAGCCCAAATTATCGTTCGCTCAATCGAAGGTTCGATGGACCGTGTATATGTCCAGATAGGAGACAAGATCATCGAGATCGAGACTGTGCCAGTGGCAGCGTAAATTACGGCTAATCTAGTACGTTGATGTCGATTTTGTAAATTCCATCATTCATGTAGCCGTACTGGAATGATGGTAGGCAATAGACAGCGTACAGTTGGAAATGCTTGTCATCCAGTTTGAGGTTCTGGGCATCGTACTTGGAGAAATCCCGTCCCCACTTGTAGTCGCTTGGGAAATACGCGTAGGCCATGTGCGTGCCGTTGAGGAGCATTCCGGTTGGAAACTCCTTAAAAGTGATGCGGTCGCCTTCGCATTGGAACTCCACATAGTCAGGAGTGCCGCCCATCCATCCGTTTGCGGCATATTCCTCAGCGATTAGACCCTCTCTGTATGGATCCATGACCCGGTAGATCTCTTCTCCATCCGCTTTGTAGATTTCGGTTTTGTAGGCCTTCTCGAAGATGCACTCATCGAAGTAGGTACAGTCACCGTATTTCTTGAACACAAGTTTCTTGGTAACGGTGATGGTAATGGAGCTTCTTCCCGATGGTGAGACCCCATCAAGGATGTCAAGCTTCATCCTGTATTTCTCGGAAGTTTTCAGTCTCCCAGTGTCTCTGAACCGAAGACGTACTAATGCGCTGCATGAGTTTTCGGAAAAAGTAACTTTTGCTGACAAAAGGGAGAACACCCCGTCCGGATCTGCATCTTCCCAAACTGGTGAAGAAGCATCTTGTGGAGCTGTGTCGTATTTGAATGACACAATGGCCTGCTCTGCTGGGCCCTTTGCACCTCTGTAGATTGGAATCTCCAAGGTGCCTTTTTCCTCCGAAGACACTTCTGCGTAGAGCACATTTGAGGCGAAGGCAAACCCGCTTTCACCATTGTAGAGAGCACCTTCACTCTCTCCTGAACAAGACATTACTAATAGTGTAGCGATGCTTAGTAAGGTATAATTCAATAGCTTAGTTCTGAACATAAGGATTCTGGTCTTCGGGATTGATGTTCGGATTATTGTCAATTTCCACCTGAGGAATCATCAAGATGCATTCGATGTAGTCCGCAGGAAAATTAAGGTACTCTGGGTATTTGCTGAGGTAGTTGGTGTGATTTGATTCCTCACCGTTAACAACCCAATAGCGAGTCCAACCTTTCGCAAGCCTCAGTATGTCAAAGATGCGCCCGGTTTCGCCCCAAAGTTCGATTCGACGTTGCAGAAGGATTTCGTCCAAGAGGGTCTTCACGGTTCCGGTGGTGCCGAAAGTTTGTTCGTTTCCGCTAAGTGTGCCCAATGTACTGCTCCAGTTGGAATCACGGCGGCTCATAATTTCTCCAAGAGCACTCTTGGCCTCGTTGTCGTTCCCTTGGCGGCAAAGTGCTTCTGCAAGAATTAGATACGCCTCCTCAAGACGCATGAATATGTAGTCCCCTTTATAGGACTTCTGATCAGCCCACTGAAACTTGAACTGGTTGTAGTCGATGTTGGCTCCGTACTTCCACTCTTTCGCGCTGACACCGATGTTACCGTTCCACCATCCTTTGCGGATGTCAGAGTCAGGAATCTGCGCGTAGAGCCAGTTGCTGATGCACTTTGGAGCCTCAGCAGCGTAGTAAACATTGGTGCACGCGTCCATATTCGAGAAAAATGATGCGAACACGGTTGACTGGTCAGAGATGATCTCCGCGCCCCACATCACTGATGACGAGCTGACGCTGTTGAATGGGGTCTTCCCCGTGGTCCACTCTGTGGTGCTGTCATCAAATGTGCCTTTGGTCACGGTCGCCTCTGTTCTAGAGAGAAGGGATGCGTTGGGTGTGCTGATGGCTCTTTTTGCCGCCTCCACTGCTTTGCCCCAGTCGTTCTCAACCAATGCCACACGGGCCTGAAGAAGGCTTGTGGAGTAGAGGTCGAGATTTGAGATGTGCTTGCGCTTGACCCCACACTGTTCGAACAGCGAAAGTGCAGTCTCAAGATCCTTGTCAATCTGAGCGTAAACTTCTTTGACAGAGTTCCGTTTCCCGCCCTTGCTTGAGGCGTTTGTCGGCTCGGTGTAGATTGGAACTCCGGGAAGATCCTCGTGACCGACAAGCGTCTGCTGGAAGG
>DBKH01000051.1:0-1620 GCA_002297815.1 Bacteroidales bacterium UBA755
GTCTATGCCCGAAGTGTCGGAACACTCGACATCTCCGACAACATATTCATTGATTCAAAGACTTACGCGCCTCTTTTCCCGGGTCAGCCGGTGATTGACGTTCAGTTCTGCGGCGATGTGACCATCAAAGGGAATGACTTCTCCAAATGGAAACCAGAAGCGGAGATCAGCATTCATGATTGCGTCAAAGTGGAGAATGATTTCAAACTTCCAATAATAGACAAACCGAATCCTTACCGTGAGCGTGAGTGGTAGGGATCCGGTCTGTAATATTAATTCGTTAATCTTACTTTTGAGCGGAGGTGTTCCCGGCGGATTTGTCCTCGGATCCATTGGCCGAGGTCTCGTCAGACTGCTTCTGCGCCCCGTCCTTGTACTTGAACCGGCGGATCTTGTGCGTAGCGGTCTTTTCGAAGTTCTCTTTCATCGCCTCGACCTCGCCGATCTTGGACTGCTTGCTGACGTGTTTGTTGACATATTCAAGGACAGCCTGCTTCATTGACTGGAGGTTGTCGAAGAACTTGTCCTCGCGCTCCTGGTTCCAGTCCAGCACATTGTCGTCGAACTTCACAAGCGCCACAAGCTTGCCGTTCCTCTCGACCACAAGTGACTCGTTCACACCGCTGAAGGTGTTGATCACCTGCTCGATCTCCTCAGGGTAGATGTTCTCTCCCGAAGGACCCACGATCATATTCCCGAGCCTTCCCTTGATGTAGTAGCGGCCCTTGGAATCCTGGCACGCAAGGTCGTTGGTGCGGAACCATCCGTCATCGGTGAGCACCGAGCGGGTCCTTTCCGGGTCGCGGTAATAGCCCAGCATCACGTTGTCTCCTTTGGCGACGATCTCGCCCTCACCGGTTTCAGGGTTCACGTTCTGGAGCTTGACCTCCACGTTGTAGGCCGGGACTCCGATCGATCCGACAACCGTCTTTCCCACGCATGCGTTGGTGATTAGCGGGGCAGTCTCGGTCAGTCCGTAGCCGATGGCGTAAGGGAATCCTGCCTTGTTTAGGAAATCCTCCACAGTTGAGTCGAGTTTCGAGCCACCGATGCCGAAAAACTTCAGCTTGCCACCGAATGATTGGTAGAGTTTCTTGCCTACCAGCCAGTACAACAGCCTTGGTGTGTGCTTTTTCATCCAAGATAGGACGCGGCTCTTCTCGATTGTAGGCACAACGCTGCTTTTGTAGACTTTCTCTATGATCAGTGGCACAGAGCACATAATCGTCGGGCGAACCTTCTTCATCGCCTGCAGAAGAATGCTCGGGGTCGGTGGTTTCTGAATATAATAGACGCATCCTCCGACGTACAATGGGTAGAGGACGCTGAACGCCATCTCGTAGGTGTGGGACATCGGAAGGATGGAGAGCCAGCGATCCCGTTTCCCGGCTTTCTGGGCGTGGTAGGCGGCTATGACGTTCTGGCAGAAGTTGCGGTGACTGAGCATCACGCCCTTGGCCTTTCCTGATGTTCCTGAAGTGTAGATTATTGAGGCAAGGTCATCAGCCTGCGGATCAACGCCATGTCCCTCACAGGTGAAAGCCTTGTCGTCCTTCTTGATGAGTTCGAACGTCTCGATGTCAATCACGAGAGTCAGCTTGTCGATCACCTCCTGGCTCA
>DBKH01000051.1:1636-6885 GCA_002297815.1 Bacteroidales bacterium UBA755
CGAGCTGTTTCTTCGACACGAAGATAGCCTTGCATTCCGAGTGGTTGAGTATGTTTGTCACCTCGCTGGCGGAGGAGTCAGGAAGAATCGGCACGGTCACACGCCCGAACGGCACGCACGAGAACATCGCGACTGTCCAGTTCGGCATGTTCCCGGAAAGGATGGCCACCTTGTCTCTCGCGCTGATTCCGAACCGGTTGAACCGGTGCGACAACTCAAGACACTTGTGCTTGAAGCTTTCGTAGGTATATTCCTGCCCACCTTCGACGAACCGCGAAAGCGGTCGTTTCGAGAAATTGTCGGTGGCATATTCAAATAGCTTGGCCAGGGTAGTGACATAGTTCTCCCTGCTTTGGCTGAAAATCGGCATGATTTGTCTTTTTAATGAGTGATGTAACCTTCAGGGTGCTTACCCTCGAAGTGCTTTTGTTCGTAGAGTGCCTGGATCCTGTCGGTGTCCGCACGCGCGTCATCCGTCAGCTCGACTTTCTCCCCGATGCTGACGCATTTGGTCTTCCAGTCGAAATAGCCCATATATACAGGACATCCGACCTCTCTGGCGATTAGATGGTAGCCTGTCTTCCATTTCTTGACAGCCTTTCTGGTGCCTTCCGGAGCAATTGCGAGGTGGAACCTGTCCACTTTCTCCATCTCCTCTATGAGGCTCTTGACCATGGCGGCAGCACTGCCCCTGTCAACCGGAATGCATCCGACCTTGCGGAGAAAAACACCCACCGGCCAGAAGAAAAACTCCTTCTTGATCATGACGTGTGCGGTCTGGTCAAACTGCGTATAGAAAAGGTAGGATATGACGAAATCCCACACGGAAGTGTGTGGAACGCCAAGAATGACACATTTGTCCTCTGGGGCCGGGCCACCGACAGTGGTCCATCCCATCTTTTTCAGCAACCAGCCGCAAAATTTCGCCCAACGTGACATAATCTATGAATATTAGATGTTTACGTCCTCAAGTTCTTCCTCGGAGCGCAGGTTCGCCCTAATGAAGTTCTGACGGTCGATCGTGTTGTCGCCCATGTAGAACTCCATGATGTCAGCGATGGACTCCTCATCGGTCAGTTTCACGAGGTCCAGCCTCATGTTCTCCCCGATGAAATCCACGAACTCGTCCGAAGAGATCTCTCCCAGACCTTTGAACCTTGTTATCTGTGGGGCGGTCTTCATCTCCTTGATGGCGGCCTCCTTCTCCTCGATGGAGTAGCAGTAGCGCCTCTCTTTCTTGTTCGCCACCCTGAAAAGAGGAGTCTGAAGAATATGCACGTGTCCGCGCCTGATGAGGTCTGGGTAATATTTCATGAAGAAGGTCAGCACGAGCATCCTGATGTGCATTCCGTCATCATCGGCATCGGTCGCCACGATGATGTTGTTGTAGCGCAGGTTGTCAAGGTCATCCTCGACTCCGAGCGCTGAGATCAGCAGGTTCAGTTCCTCGTTCTCCGCCACCTTCTTGTGACTCTCCTTGTAGCAGTTGATAGGCTTTCCACGCAGGCTGAACACTGCCTGATATTCAGCTTTTCTCACCTTGGTGATGGTTCCGCTCGCGGAGTCTCCCTCGGTGATGAATATGCTCGTGAGCTCTCCTAAGTCCTGCTTGTCCTTAGGCAGTTTGTCACCATAGTGGTATTTGCAGTCGCGCAGCTTACGGTTGTAGACATTGGCCTTTTTGTTCCTTTCCCTGGTCTTCTTCTGGATTCCGGAAATCTCCTCCCGCTCGGCCTGCGACTCCTTGATCTTGTTCTCGATGATCGGAACGATGTCCTTGTGGATGCGAAGATAGTTGTCCAGATTCCTTGCAATGAAGTCGTTGACGTACGACCTGATAGTCGGTCCGCGGTCAATCTCTATAGATCCGTCCGGATTCAGGATCTTCTTGCCGTTCTCGTCCGTCTTTTCCTTCTCCCACATGTAGGTGGAACCGAGCTTGGTCTTGGTCTGACCTTCGAAGTTCGGCTCCTGGATCTGGATGCTTATCGCTCCGATTATTCCTTGACGGCAATCCTCCGGAGCGTAGTTTTTCTTGAAGAAGTCCTTGAGAGTCTTGGCAATAGCCTCCCTGAAAGCGGCCAGATGCGTTCCTCCGTCACGGGTGTTCTGTCCGTTGACGAACGAGGCGATGTTCTCGCCGTAGGAGTTGCCATGCGTCAGCACGACCTCGACATCTTCTCCGACAAGGTGGATCGGCTCGTAAAGAGGGGTCTCGCTGATGGAGTCTCTGATGAGATCAAGGAGACCATTCTCAGATTTGTAAGTCGTCCCGTTCAGCACAAGAGCCAACCCTTTCTTGAGGTAGGAGTAGTTCTTGACCATCGTCTCGACGTAGTCCATGTTGAACTCGAAGTTTCCGAACATCGTGCTGTCCGGGGTGAAGATCACAAGAGTTCCGTTCTTCTCTCCAGTTTTCTCCTTTCTACCGCTGTCCACCAGTTCTCCGCGCACGTAACTTGCCCATGAACTCTCACCGTCTCTGAAGGACTCGACATAGAACTTCTCGGACAGAGCGTTCACCGCCTTGGTGCCCACACCGTTCAGACCCACGGACTTCTTGAAGGCCTTGTCATCGAACTTTCCTCCGGTGTTCAGCTGGCTGGTCGCCTTGATGACTGAGCCGAGCGGGATTCCTCGTCCGAAGTCCCTCACCGTGACCTGCTTGTCCTCAATCTTGATGATGACCTGCTTGCCGAACCCGGCGGAGAACTCATCGATGCAGTTGTCCACAATCTCCTTGAGCAGCACATAGATGCCGTCCCCCGGATTGGAGCCGTTGCCAAGTCTTCCGATGTACATTCCAGGACGCCTGCGGATGTGTTCGACACCTTCCAGGGTCTTTATGTTGTCGTCAGTGTAGTCGTAATTCTGTTCTATGTTCGCCATTCTGTTTTTAATCGCATAATCGTACAAAATTACAAAATTTGGTCGGGATTTGAAAAAGTATCTTTAAAGTGGTAACTTTGTACCTGGAAGGGAATTTGCATTCTTCCTGTTTTTTTTGAATTGCTTATGACTGTTTTAAAGTATTTGATCGGCTCATTAGCCGTGTCTTGCCTGCTGTGTTGCAGTGTTGGAGCCCTCTATGCCCAAGGCTCAGAGAAAGGTAATATCTTTGAGGGAGTCGTGCAACTGGACAAAACCGTTCACGATTTCGGGGACATTTTTATCTCGGACGGTCCCGTTTCCGCAACATTTACGGTCAAGAATGTGAGTGATAAGGCATTGTTGATTCACAATGTTGCCGTGTCTTGTGGCTGTACAAATGTAGAATGGACTAAGAGTCCTATTGAGCCGGGTAAGACAGGAACCATTAAGGCTACTTTCAGAAATGATGAAGGCTATCCGTTCGACAAGTCAGTGACGGCTTATTTTTCAGGAATGAAGAAACCTGTTGTGCTTAGATTGAGAGGTGTGAGCCATAAAACAAAACTTTCGCTTGAGGAATTGTACCAGTTCCGTTTTGGAGATCTGGCCATGAAGAAAGTCGAGATCAAAGGAGGTAATCTGTTACAGGAAAAGCAAAAAAGTGGAGAGGTGGTTGTCGCTAATCTTGGAAACAATCCAGCAAAGATTTCTTTCTCTGATGTGAGCGAGAACCTTTCTGTGAAAGTGACTCCGAATCCTATTCCGGCCCGTTCGACCGCCAAACTGTACTATACAGTCACGGCTGATCGTGAGCATTGGGGAAAGAATTGTTACTATGCTACTCCAAAGGTCAACGGAAAGGTGCATCATGCCGTTTTCGTTCAATCCGCTGCAGAGAATGTGTCAAATAGAGAGGAAGAATCTTCCGGTTATCGTAATCCTGAACTTGGTGAAGGAAAAAACAAAATAGGAATCATTGCCTACATCAAGGAGGATTTCTCAGGATTGTCCGAGGAAGAAAAGAACAACGGATCATCTCCTATAGCTGACCGCAGTTCTGATTGGATTGGTGAATTTAAATCTGGTGATCAGATAAAGTGTAAATTCAATTTTGAAAACCGTGGCAAGGCTCCTCTCAAAATCTATAAGGTGGATTCGGATAATGCCTTGGTGCATTTTGAGACATTCAAAGAATTAGCACAAGGAGAAAAGGAGGATTTGAACATTTCCATTGACACCACCGGAATGCCTGTCGGTAATTGCATGATTACTCTGACTTTGACTACTAATTCACCACTGCGTCCGATGATGAACATTTATCTGACAGGAAGTGTGATAGAATAATATGATTGCTCACGTACTTCTAGACGCATTTAGAGGATCAGTCTTGATCTCTGGGTTGGTTGTTGTGATGATGATGATCATCGAATCATTTAACGTGGAGTCAGACGGTAGAATATTCAAATCCCTAAGGAAGTCGGGATTCGTTCAAGTGCTTGTCTCAGCACTCTTAGGATCTGTTCCGGGTTGTGTTGGAGGGTTTGCAGCAGTGTCCCTTTACACCCACAGATTGCTTAGCTTCGGAGCACTAGTTGCCATGATGATCGCCACGACAGGGGATGAGTCGTTCATGATGCTGGCAATGTTCCCTAGTAAGGCCGCTCTGCTATTCCTTATTCTATTCGTACTTGCAGTTGTTACCGGACTTCTGATTGACAGGTTCTACTCTAAAGGCAAGCCACTGCCGACCCGCCTTGAGGATTCCTTTGAGCTTCACGGTGACGGATGCGAGCATCAAGGCGGGAGTCATCACAAGGCTGGCAGACATTTTGGCAGAACAAGAATATTCATGTTCATCGGAGTCGTGATATTCATTGTTGCTCTTCTGCTTGGCTTTTTAGATGAAGGGTGTGAATCAGAGGGACTAGAGGTCTTCAATGAGGAGTGGACTTTCTGGGTTTTCGGTGCGCTGAGCATTGTCGTGCTGGCCGCCCTGCTTTTCGCCTCCGATCATTTTGTCGAGGAACATCTTTGGGAACACATTGTCCGCAAGCACCTTCCGAGCATATTCCTTTGGACTTTCGGGGTGCTTCTGGTCATCGGTTTCCTGTTCAATTTCATTGACATCACGGCTTGGGTCAGTGACAACATAGCACTGATGATCCTGCTGGCCATAGTGATAGGCTTGATTCCGGAGTCCGGGCCGCACCTTGTCTTCGTGACCTTGTTCGCCAGCGGAGTCATTCCGTTCCCCGTCCTTCTGGCCAATTCCATCGTGCAGGACGGCCACGCCTCGCTTCCGCTCCTTGCCGACAGCAAAGCCTCATTCTTCAAGGCAAAGGCGATAAAAGTAGGAATCGCCCTCATCGTTTTTGTGG
>DBKH01000051.1:6906-9597 GCA_002297815.1 Bacteroidales bacterium UBA755
TTTATGGTTTATATTTGCATAAAGTTTCCGGACTTCCGGTGACGAGCAAATGACAATAATTTTTATTTTTTTTGAATTATGGCTTACAAGATTTCAGATGATTGCGTGTCTTGCGGAACTTGCGTTGGCGAGTGTCCTCAGGGCGCTATCCACGAGGGTGATGTTCATTACGTCATCGACCCTAACGCCTGCATCGACTGCGGCACCTGCGCTGACGCCTGCCCGATGGGCGCCATCCACCCGGCTGAGTAATCAGGCATCGCAAGATTTCAGAAGAGGGCGACCAAAAGTCTTGGTCGTCCTCTTTTTTTCGTGCTGCGGGTCGATATCATTGTTCGCATTGCCGGTCAATGTTATTGTACGCACTTCCAGTCAATGTCTTTGAGTGCGCTTCCGGTCAATGTTTTTGCGCGCATTTCCAGTCAATGATTCGTACGCACTTCCTGTCAGCATTTTACAAAACGCTTTCAGCCACACAACGTACCTATGCCCATAGATGCCGGATTGGGCAGAAAAACTCGAATCCAACGGTGCGGGATTTTCACGTCAATATGCCTTATAGGTGCTTCTGACCAACTTTAGGATGAAAGCGTTTTGTAAAAATACTTAACCTTCCGCATAGTCACTACTCTGGAAAGCCGCCTTGAAGCATCCTTCTGGTTGGGGGAGTAGGCCGCAAATTGTCACCTGAATTCAAGCCACAGATGCCTCACATCAACGTAAAAGGCCTATAAGTCGAACCCCAAGGCTCTCAAATCAGACGTGTTCCGGATGACCATGAACACTGAATCCGAAATCAATGATCTTGTCATAGTCTCATCTGATTATCGTACTTGTGTATCTTCCTCGTGTTCCATATTACTCTTTACCCTTGAATACTTCTACGCCCAGATTATCCTCAATCTTGGATAACATCTCAAGCGTAAGATTCTCGTTCCCCTTAACGATCCGGGACACATATTGCTGACTGCATCCAAGTTTGTCCGCTACCTGTGCCTGTGTCCATCTCATCTCTTCCATCTTGTCAAGCATCTTCATGGCCACAGCCTGCGAACGGCGTAGCCATGCGCGGTTTGCGCGACGCCACTCCGCCTCTTCCCGCCACCTTGAAGGTGTCGTGGCTTGATACGGTCTCAATCTTTCAACTGCAGTTCCCATAATAATATACATAATGATAAAAACTATTGTGAATCTTGATAGTCGATGAAACTTTCTTTGTCCACGATGCCTTCATCCAGTAAAAAGTTACGTACCTTCTCCATCTTCGCCAGCTCTAAAAGTGTATGCTCACGTTCGGCCATTGTAGCCGTTAGTTTAATGGCACCACCAGTCACAATAAAGGCTCCTTTCTCCAAACGAATGGCATATAGCCTTAACCAAGATGGATGGCCACCATCGTCCTTGAGCCGGGCCTTTTCCTTATCCAGCATCAAAGCGGCAGTTTGACGATTATCCAAAGGCCGGAACAACTTCTCCAAATCCGCATCCGGACTCAGATCAAGAATAAGGCACTGTAATTTGTCGCTGTCTTCGATTGTGTCATAGATGGCCTTGTTCACATCCGTTACCTTGAAATACGACTCCAAGTCATCTTTGTTCTCGTAAAAGAATGCACGGAGCCACTCTACATCATTCCACTGAGCAAACGATCTGAACAAGGCATTTTCTTCCTCCCCTTCATAACGGACAGACCACAAACGGCCGTCATTGGTTATCTCATCAAATAGCATCATAACACATACGTTTTCACTTGCAAATGTACAAAAGAATAGCCGAGTTTACAACTAACAGTCGTAAAAATATTGATGAAGGAATATATGAGAAAATCACGCTCAAAATATTTTGTCGATTTTGACGCCATCTGATTTAGATTCCGGAGAAAATGACTACCTTGCGGAAAATACTGCTATTTCAATATGACAGATAAGGAACGTGACGAACTCAAAGAGGTGATCAGGAAAGATTACCCGGGTATTTCGGAGGGGGAAATCTCATTTATGGTTTCGTTCTTCGACATGATGCAGGCCAAGGCGGCTGCGTATCCTACTGTAGGTAGAGGTGGGACGACCACGGCAAACGCCAAAAACATCCAAACTTCGGGAAAAGCCGGAGGAACCAAAGGACGGAGAAAATCAAAGTCCGACCGGCTGGTGGACTCAAGCAAACCATCGAAGACATACGTCTTATACGCATCCATCGAGCAATGCCCTGTCAAGGTGTTCAGGCGGATCAAGGTGCCTTCAAACCTTTGGATCGGGAATCTGGGGAAGATACTCATCACCGCATTCGGTTGGGCTGGTTATCATCTTTCTCAATTCACCAAAGGCGGTGTGGATTATACTTCCAGGGCGAATATTGAAGAAAGTTTTGATTTTGGTTACAGACGATCTATAGACGAAATGACCGTCACCGTCGCGGACGTTCTGCCTCAAAAAGGCAGCACGATCTCTTTTGAATATGATTTCGGAGATGGCTGGATTCACAATGTCAGGGTCTCGTCGGTCAGTGACGAACCTTTGCTTGGTGAGGATATATGTGTGACATCAGGCAAAGGTGCCTGCCCTCCGGAAGATGTCGGTGGCGTTTGGGGCTATTCGCAAATGCTTGACATCCTGTCCGGCAAGATTGATGATCCGGAAGAAAAGGCCTCCTATGAGGAATGGCTCGGACTGCGGAAAGGAGAATCGTATG
>DBKH01000051.1:9616-33851 GCA_002297815.1 Bacteroidales bacterium UBA755
TGGCAAACGAGGATGTCGAAGATCTTGTCTCGTTGATTCTCGAAGGCAAGGAGGATTAGTCTCCTAAACCGGATAGTGGTCGCAAAGGATGCGGCGGAGGGCAGCGGCGATTGGATTTGTGGCCACCGAGGCTTCAAGATGCACGTCAAGGGTCAGGTCTGGCAATGAGACGGGCAGCGTGATGATGTCTTGCGGTACGGCAGGGAGCGGAAGGATGCCGATGAAGTCAGGGGAGTCCATCACCAGTTTTCCTATGGCCTCGGCTGAATCAGACACGACTGCCACGCGCGCCTTCAAATCCAGCGGCAAAATCTCTGAATATGCCTCCGTCACCGCAATTCTGGCGCTCTGAGGAAGGTCTTTCACATCCATGATTTTTGAATATGCCGGATTGGAGCTGACAGCCGACGCAGTCAGGCTGAACAAGAATGTGCCGATGTCTTCGAATGACGGCTCAACCACGTGCCTTTGGGCGTAAATCCTTATGTCTGAATCGTTGCCTGAAGATTCGCTGTGAACCAAGAATGCCAAGGAAGGATTAAAAGTCAAGAGTTTAGCAAGAGCATCGGGTAGGATATGGCTGGCGATGAACCCGTCAGCGGAGATTGTGACTGGCTTGTTTGCAGTGATCTTGCCCGAAGGACCGAACAGCTGCCCGGCCGCGGAGTACCAGTACAGAATTTTTTCCGCATATTCCTTGAAAGTGATTCCTGCCGCCGTCAATGTCACAGCCCCTCTGCCTCTGGTGAACAGTTCCGCTCCCATATTCCTTTCCAACTCGGCGATGTTCTGGCTCACTGCAGGTTGGGTTATGCCAAGCGCCTTCGCCGCGATGGTGAAGCTGCCGTTTTCGGCCACTGCCATAAAGACCTTCAGTTTGAAATCCTCGAACATAAGAATCGCTTATAATGTCACAAATTTAGTAATTTTGCCTCAATTTCTATTTCTATGTATTGTTACATTTACGTTAAGTCTTATCGAGAAACATAAAAATAGTTTGGAATAACAAGAATAATGAAGTAAGTTTGCGTTATAAAAGATAATGTTTATGCCAATTATAGTTAACGTTGACGTGATGCTGGCAAAGCGGAAGATGTCCTCCGCCGTTCTTGCCGAGAAGATCGGGATCACTCCCGCAAACCTTTCCATTCTGAAGACCGGAAAGGCAAAGGCCGTCAGATTCTCCACTTTGGAGGCTGTGTGCAGGGCGTTGGATTGCCAGCCCGGGGATATTCTTGAATATATTGATGAACAATAATAATCCTAATATAGATTAGTATGAAAAGATTTTTGATTTTAGTCTTCGCTTTCCTTCTGAGTGCTTCGGCATTCGTGGTAAGCGCGCAGATGCAGCAGCTTCCGAATGACCCGGCTGTCAGGATAGGCAAACTGGATAACGGTCTGACCTATTACATCAGACACAATGACAAGCCGGCCGGCAGGGCTGAGTTCTATCTCGCCACCAACGTCGGAGCCATCCAGGAGACCCCTGACCAGGACGGTCTCGCGCACTTTCTTGAGCACATGTGTTTCAATGGCACCAAGAATTTTCCCGGAAAGGGCATACTGAACTGGCTCCAGAGCATCGGAGCTTCTTTCGGTGGCAATGTCAACGCCTCCACGGGCATTGACCAGACCACATATATGCTCAACAATATTCCTTTGGTAAGGGAGTCTGTCGTGGACACTTGCCTCCTGATTCTGCACGACTATTCGCATTTCGTGACCAACGATCCAGCCGAGATCGACAAGGAACGTCCGGTGATCATCGAGGAGAGACGTTCCCGCAGGAACGCTGGCTGGAGAACTTTCGAGAAGTCTCTTCCTTACATCTATGGCGACACCAAATACGCCACCTGCACACTGATCGGCAGCAAGGAAAATCTTGAGACTTTCAAACCGGAAAGCCTTGTGAATTTCTACAAGACTTGGTATCGTCCGGATCTTCAGGCAGTGATTGTCGTTGGAGATGTTGACGTCGATTCTGTAGAGGCCAAGATCAAGTCGATTTTCTCAGACATCCCGGTGGCTGTTGATCCAAAGCCAAAGGAGAAGATCCAATTCAAGGAATTCACCGAGCCGCGTGTGGCTGTCATCACCGACCCTGAGACTACCACAGCGTCTGTGGAGATGGTTTGGGAAAGCGAGGCCCGTGACGAGGCTCTTAACGCGACACCAGCCGGACTTATGGTTGATCTGATTGAAGATGTGGTTCAGACTGTGATGAGCGAGCGTTTCGAGGACATCACCTCCAAGGCAGACGCTCCGTATCTTTCAGGAAGTTTCGGCTTCGGCAAAATCTGTGAGGTCATTGAGGGTACTGACGCTAGTGTCGCCTTGAAGGAGGACAACATTCTTGGCGGATTCAAGGCTTATCTTACCGAAGTGGAGAGACTGAAGAGATACGGCTTGACAGAAGGCGAGGTGACCAGGGCCAAGGCCAACATCCTGGCCGGCTATGAGAAGGCCGCCAATCAGGCGGACACCCGGAAGAACAGCGAGTTTGTCTATCCTCTCATCAACAATTTCTTCGGGAACTACGCTTTCATGGAGCCTGGTGCTAAGTTGGAACTTGTGAAGACGATCTTCGGACAGATCAACGCCCAAGTGATGAACCAGGTGCTTGCCCAGGCCTTCGCTGATGAGAACAGCCTAGTTGTCATCTACAGCGGCCCGGAGAAGGACGGCATCGCCACGCCTACAGCTCAGCAGCTGCTTCAGGCCATCGAAGATGTTAAGAAGTCTGAAATCGCGGCTCCTATTGAGGAAACCTCCAATGAACCTCTGATGGATTCCTCTGCCTTGAAAGGAGGCCAGGTGAAGAAGGCCAAGACTACCATCTATGGCGCCACGGAGTGGGTTCTTTCAAATGGAGTGAAGGTTGTTGTGCTCCCTACTGACCATAAGAAGGATCAGATCTTGTTCTCATTGTACAAGAATGGCGGCAAGAGCCTGATTCCGACCGAGGACATGCCTTCATTTGACGATAACGTTTATGGACTGTTCCTGCGTTCGCAGGGTGTGTCTAAGTTCAAAGGAACTGAACTCTCCAAGATGCTGGCGGGCAAGGTTGTCACTGTCACCCCGACAGTCGGGGAGTTGTACAACGGCATCTCCGGCAACTCTTCAGTGAAAGATCTTGAGACAGCGTTCCAGCTACTTTATCTTGAGTTTACGGAGCCACGCTTCGACCAGGAGGAATTCGACAACGCGATTGCCCAGCTCAAGGCGGTGCTCCCGAACCTTGAGAACACCCCTAACTTTGCCTTGCAGAAGAGAGTCGTGAAGACCTTGTACAATGATGATCCAAGGGAAGAGGCCATCTCGATGGAGAAAGTCGGGAAGGCGAGCCTTCAAGCCATTGAGAAGAACTACCGCAGACTCTTCGCTGACGTGGCCGGAGCCACGATGGTGATTGTGGGTGATGTAAACCTTGACACCCTGAAGCCTCTTGTAGAGAAATATGTCGGTTCTCTTCCAAAGGGAAAGAAAGCTCCTAAGTGGGCTGATGTTCAGCCTCGGCTTGTCAAGGGAAATGTAGAGGATGTCTTCGAGCAGAAGATGGAGACACCTCTCTCGACTGTACTTCAGGTTTATAGCGACTACCGTCCATTCTCTGTCAAGGAGCAGACCCTAGCCGAAGCCGTCAGCTACATCCTCGACCAAATCTATACAGAATCTCTCCGTGAGGATGAGGGTGGCACCTATGGAGCCTCCTCAGCCAGTGAGGCGCAAAAGTATCCTGACGGCAGATACCTCCTTCAGGTCGCGTTCAACAGCAAACCTGCCATGACTGAGAAACTGAGGACTCTTGCGAAGGACGGCTTCCGGAAACTTGCAGAGGAAGGACCTACTGACGAGCAGTTCACCAGGACAGTGGAGAATTTCAAGAAGAATGTGCCGGAAAAGAGGATCAATAACTCTTACTGGCTGCACAACATTCTCAACTATTTCCGCGAAGGCTATGATTACGACAAGGAGTGGGAGGAAGCTGTGAACAGCCTGACCAAGGAAGGCATCCGCGAGGCGGCAGCCAGACTCTACAATTCCGGCAACTTCGCTGAGATCGTGATGATGCCTGGCGAGACCACCGAAGCCGAGTAGTTTTGCGAATATATTCCCGGGCAATCCGCCTGGTTGAAATGATAGAGCCATCCCCGATTTGAGGATGGCTCTATTTTGTCTGTTGTTGTGCTTTCGGTGCTTCGATAGGTTCTGCAACCATTGGCTCGGCGACCGCAGCTAAAGCTCCCTGAGGAAGCGTGCCATAGAGGCGAGGAAGTCGTTTCTATATTCCTGAATAGCGTCGCTTCCGTACTTGACGTTGCTGAAACCGTAGCCGTGGCCACCGCCTGGGAAGGCGTGCATCTCGCAAGGCACCCCGTTCTTCACAAGGGCGTTGAAGTAGCGCACCTCGTTCTCCGGCGGCACACCGTAATCATTGGAACTGAATATGATGAATGTCTTCGGCGTGTCTGCGCTGACCTGCTTGTCCAATGAATATCTTTCCTTGAGGGCCTCGTACTTCCTCTTGCCCTCGTCCCACGTCTCGAAGTCCTTGCCCTTTCTGTTGTACCAGCCTTTCTCCGTACCGATAAGGTTGTTGAAACTTCCCTCATGGCCGACTCCCGGCTCGGAGGAGATGACCGGATAGACAAGGATGGAGAAATCAGGCCTTGTCACGGCATCTATGTACTGAGTGGATGCGGTGGCGGCAAGATGTCCTCCTGCCGAAAATCCCATCACACCGATCTGTTTCACTCCCCACTCCGATGCGTAGTGGCGGCAGTAACGGAACACGTTCTGCACATCGTTCAGAGGAACGTTCCAGTGACCGTACGGCAGTCGGTACTTCAAGACGGCAGCGCTGATTCCCTGACTGTTGAGCCATTCGGCGGCATATTGACCTTCATGCACATAAGCCGTGAACCAATATGCACCGCCCGGACAGATGATGACCATCTTGCCGTTAGGATTCTTAGCCAGGTATAACTCGAACCTCGCGCTGTCCCCCGTGAACTTAAGATTCATGTCCTTTGTAAGTTCCTCTTTCTTTGTACAGCCGTTGCTTTCGCCAGGTCCGAGTGTTATTCCCTCGATACCCTTATCGACATTCTGACCCTCCGGATAGAGATAAATAACTTTGTCCGGCTTGCGTGTGAACTGTTCCCGAGCGACCTTCGGCAACTCTTTCTTGCCGTTAACACTTTCCAATTGCTGGCCAAGCCATCTTTCCAACGCCGCGGAGAACTCCGGCCTGCATGAGCCGAGGTTGTCCTTGCAGACTTTAGGGTCAAGACCGATGCTCAGATCAGTGAATCCCCATCCATGACCGCCTTGAGGATAGACGTGGAACTCGGCTTGAACTTTGTTCTTGACGAGAGCCTGATAGAATTTCACGGAACTTACAACCGGAACGGTCTTGTCGTATGTGCTCACTCCGATGAATGTCGGGGGAGTGGTTGGAGTGACATCGTGGTAGGTTGTGTACATTCTTTTCAGCCCGTCATATTCATTCAGCCCGTTGTACCATTGAGTGAATGTTTTGCCCTCCCTGCCGGTCCAGGATGCCTCGCCACCGAGAAGGTTGTCCACGGAGCCTTGGTGGGTGGCTTTCTCGTCCATAAGGATGACCGGGTAGATGAGTGCAGCGAAATCAGGCCTTGTCGTAGAGTCCACGTACATGGTTGCGGCAGTGCTTGCAAGGTGCCCTCCGGCCGAGAATCCCATCACTCCGATCTGCTTGATGCCCCAGTCCTTCGCGTGGTGTCTGCAATAACGGAACGCGTTCTGCACGTCCTGAAGCGGAACCTGATGATGCCCATTTGGTAGTCTGGATTTAAGAACAACGCATGCTATACCTCTGTCATTCATCCATTTGGCAACGTACGTTCCCTCAAGCCAAGTGGACAATCCCCAATAACCACCGCCCGGACAAGTGATAACCATCTGGCCGTTCGGATTCTTAGGAATGAATATGTCGATGCGCGCGCTGTCTGTGATGTTTTGTATTCCTCCCCATTCATCTGCCGTTTCCGGCCCTTTAAGGCCGTTTGACACCAGTGGACCCTGCGTCACCGCGACTCCGTCCTCGACTATTCCTCGATTGACATTCTGCCCTTGGGGGTAGAGGAAGACAGTCTTTGTAGGTGAAATCTCAATTCCTGGTTTGCCCTTCACCCTCATCTTTTCCTCAGCTGGCGTAGCCTTCACTTGGGTGTTGACATAGACGGCCGATCCGTCCAGAACCAGCCTGCTTTTCTTCGCTTTTCTCTGAGCGGACGCATCCGTTCCAGTGCAGACAACCATCGTCAAGACGGCCGCAAGAATAATTGCCCTTTTCATATTTTTCTGTATTTTAAATTCATTCTATGAATATGCCTGCAAATATAACGAAAAGGAACGGCTGAACAGCCGTTCCTTGCAAGATTACTTATCACTTTGCGGTTTCCCTAAACTCCAATAAGTCTCCAGGCTGACAGTCCAATGCCTTGCAGAGCGCGTCGAGTGTGCTGAACCTGATGCCCTTGGCTTTGCCTGTCTTCAGAATCGACAAGTTCACCGCCGAAATCCCGATCTTGTCAGCCAGCTCAGCGGAAGTCATCTTCCTCCTGGCTAGCATCACATCGACATTTACTACTATTGGCATAATGATTATTATTCAGTGGATTTTTCCTGAGGTTGCTCTTCCGGCTTGGCTTCCTTGCCTTTAAGATAGTCAGGAAGATTCATTCCGGCCATGTTGAACAGATCCTGAAGCGGAGGAACGGAGCTCATCAGACCAGAGATGAAATTCGCGGTTGAAGTCTTACCGTTCTTGCCTTCACCATTGCCGTCCCAAACGGTCACCTTGTCGATCTTAATGCCCTTGACAGCCTCGACCTGAGTCTTGACAAGTTCTGGAAGTTTGTCAGCAATGAGCATAAGCACAGCTTTCTGTGGATCTCCAGCGGCAGCTTTGACCATCTCGTTGAAACCGTCAGCCTGCTTGGACAGGATCTCAAGGGTACCACGGGCCTGGGCGTCCATCTTTGCGAATATGGCGTCGGCCTCTCCCTTGGCCAGTCTGCGGACCTTTTCGGCCTCGGCCTCTGCTTCGATGATGAGTTTCTCCTTGTCGATCTGTGCAGGAACAACGATGTTGGCCTGCTGGGTTGCCCTTTCTCTCTCGGCACGTGCAAGCTCAGCGTCACGCTCACTCTGATAGGCCTCCTGAAGGGCCTTTGCGGCCTGTACCTTCTCTGCCGCTACGGCAATGCGCGCAGCCTCGGCCTCTTTCTCACGGCGCTGGGCATCG
Organism: Bacteroidales bacterium UBA755; assembly: GCA_002297815.1. Lineage (GTDB taxonomy): Bacteria > Bacteroidota > Bacteroidia > Bacteroidales > UBA932 > Cryptobacteroides. The sequence continues at coordinate 16,914 of DBKH01000051.1, forward strand.
GAGTTGGCGATGTCTATCTTAGAGGTGTTCTCTCCCTGTACAGCAAGCGCGTTGGCTGCAGCGGTCTTGATGCGGGTGTCCCTCAGGGTCTCAGCGATTCTGATGTCCTTGTCCCTGTCGGCCTCGGCCTTGCCGATCTCACCATAGCGGTTCTGCTCCGCGACGCTCTTCTTGGCGTCGTTGATGGCCTTCGCTGCGGCTTCCTTACCGAGAGCCTCGATGTAACCGGACTCATCCCGGATGTCGGTCACGTTCACGTTGATGAGTTTGAGGCCGATCTTGCGGAGCTCAGCCTCGACGTTCTGGCTGACAGCCACGAGGAACTTGTCACGGTCGGAGTTGATCTCCTCGATGTCCATCGTTGCGATGACCAGACGAAGCTGTCCGAACAGGATGTCGGTCGCGATGTTCTGGATGTTGTCGATGGAAAGTCCGAGAAGTCTTTCGGCTGCGTTTGTCATACTGTCCGGCTCTGTGGAGATGCCGACTGTGAAGCGGCAAGGAACATCGACACGGATGTTCTGCTTGGAAAGCGCGTTCGTAAGGTTGCACTCAATCGAGATCGGCTTGAGGTCGAGGAACGCATAGTCCTGGAACACAGGCCAAACGAAGGCGGCTCCTCCGTGGATGCAACGGGCCGAAGAGATCGAACCGCTCTTGTTCTTGCCGGTCTTACCGTAGATGACCATCACCTTGTCGGAAGGGCAGCGGCGGTAGCGCCTGAGAATCGCTGAAAATGTCACGAATATGACTGCGACGATGATAAGGATCAGAGATAGTTCCATATTCAAAATGTTTAATGGGTTTAAAATTTTCTTTAATATGTTTGATCAGGTTAGAATATTAGATGAATGGTGACACGCTCGGTCAGATGATTGTCGGGGTCAGTTCCTCAACCAATAGGGTGTAGTCATTGATGACCTCGATGACCTTGATGGCGGTGCCGGTCTTTATCGTATCTCCGTCTGTGACAGCGTCATATTCCCTGACAGCGTTGTTGATGGAAATCTGGACCTTGCCTTCCCCCTTGCGCCCGCCTGGAATCGTAAGGTAAGCCTTTCCCTCGCATCCGACCGCAGATTTGTGCACGTCGATGTTGCCTGTCTGCTGCATTCCGCTGAGCCATTTGAATATCCACATCACGACTGTGACCAGTAGCACGCCCACGATGACCGAGACGATGATCAGCAGCGCGTTGGACTGGATCTTGTCGTGCATCAGCACCGCTGTCCAGCCGAATCCGAGGCAGAAATTGACCAGATTCCTGAACGTCAGGAGGTTCATCGAAGGATCAGTGTCAAAAGACCCGTCCGATGTGTTCAGATCGAAATCAGTGTCATGATCTCCCAATCCCAGGAATGTCAGAATAGTCTGAATGACGAAAATCAGCGATGCTGAGAGTGTGACGGCCCAAAGGACCTGCATTGCCGTACTAAGTGATGTCCACCAGGTAATCATATCTATTAGTTTTTAGTTAGGCGGCCCAGATTCCTTTCTGCACCGCATCTTTTGCAAATATATTAATTAATTTATGAAAAACAATAATTATTTATAATAATTGCGGTGAGAAGATAATGCGAATTTTTACCATGTAGAAATGATTTACCGATGATTCTGTTTGATAAACTGTGAAGGAGATATTCCGTATTCATTCTTGAAACAGTTGCGGAAGTGGCCGACATCGTTAAAGCCGCATGAATATGCAGCCTCGGACACATTATGCCCATCATTCAACAACTCGTAGCCCTTCTTTAACCGGATTTTTCGAATGAACTCATTCCCCGACATGCCTGTAAGGCCTTTAATTTTTCGATAAAGAGTCGAATGGCTCATACCGAGAGCGTCCTGGATGTACGTCATGTCAAGTTCAGCCATTGTCAGATTATCTTCCACTATCCTTGTGAATTTTTGGATGAAGCATTCATCAAGTTTACTGATTTTAGGGTGATGGACTTCATCTGCGCCCGTTGTGGCAGGATTGTATCCGGAATGGCCGCCACTCAGCCCGGAGGAAATGAACGCAGCCAATGATTTCCTTGAATCCAGGATGTTTTGTATGCGACTTGTCAGTAATTTGGCGCTGAATGGTTTTGTTATGTATGAGTCCGCTCCTGCCTCATAGCCGGTTTCCTTGTCTTGTATGGAATCCTTGGCGGTCAGGAGTATGACAGGAATGTGGCTTGTACGCACATCGTCTTTGATCGACTTGCACAATTCCGTTCCATCCATCAGCGGCATCATAATGTCACTTATGATCACATTGGGAATATGGCTCTTGGCAATATTGAGTCCCTCTTCCCCGTTGGTAGCTGTCAGAACCTTGAATTTGGATTGCAAAGATGATTCAATGTACTCACGGATGTCATCGTTATCCTCAACAACCAGCACCACAAGTTGTCTGTCCGATATTTCTTTGATTTCATTTTCATCAGCCTCGGAAGCCGGTCTCCTTACCGCACTTTCCTTGTGTAATGCATTAGGGTAAGTATTGAACATCCGAAGGCGTAAAGTGAACACAGTCCCTTTGCCGACTTCGCTTGTGGCTGAGATTGTGCCTTCGTGTAGGTCTGACAGCGAGCGCACCAAGGCGAGGCCGATGCCGGTGCCTGAAGCTTGGTGCATTCCCTCAGCCTGGTAGTATCGGTCAAAGATGTGAGGCAAAGAATTCTCGTCTATTCCATAACCTGTATCAGCAACCTCAATTTCCACAAAATCCTCGTTGGAGATTTTGACAGATCTTAGTCTTAATTCGATGGATCCTTCCGGAGTGTATTTTATAGCATTGCTCAACAGATTGTTCAATACTGTGTGTATGACATCACTGTCAAAATAAATATCAGGGAGACTGTTGTCGATGTCAAGATTTATCGAAACTCTTTCATTATGGTTCAGTTCCTTGTACCTCAAACCGATTTCCGCCACGACGGATGCTATTTGTCCTTTTGAGACAGTCAGGCGTCTGTTATTTGTTTCGGCTTTACGGAATTCCAGAATCTGATTGATAAGATTTAGCAGTTGCAAGGCACTGGAATGTATTGTCTTTATCTTCTTCCTGAAAGGGCTTGGCAGCTTATCATCTGAGTCAAGATCTTCTAGTGGTCCAATAATGAGAGTCAGCGGAGTGCGGAGCTCGTGAGTGATGTTTGTGTAGAACCGTAACCTCTCATCGTTGAGCCGTTGCTCGTCAATGCTTTTCCTACGTTCCATCTCAAGCGAGCCCTTAAGCATAAGCCTACGCTTGTATATTCTAATGATTGTCCAAATAGACAGGGTAATAAGAAGGGCATAAACCACTTTGGCATACCAGGTCAGCCAAACGGGCGGAGTCACAACGATTTTCAGTCTGGCAAGATTGTCATTGTTCCAATCGTGGTTTCTCTGACGTGCCCTAATCAAGAATGTGTATGTTCCTGACGGCAGGTTGCGCAGGATGGCATCATGCTCACGTCCAGCGGAAATCCAAGTCTTGTCAATTCCTTCTACCTTATAAGAATACTCTACCGTATTTCTCAGAGAATAATCAGTCACGGAAAAGGCTATTCTCAAGGAGTTCCTGTTGTAGGGGATTTTGATTTCTTTTACACCGGCACTTCCTATGGCCACTTTGATGGAGGTGTCTTTTGGAGCATTAATGTTTAGGCAATCAACAATCTGAACTGGAATTCGTCCTCCGGTGTCAGAAAATAGCTCAGGGCTGAACCTGCACACTCCGTTCCTTGATCCGAAATAGAGATCCCCGTCAGGGGTTCCGCATGCAGCGCGATCCATAAAACTGCTCATCGGAAGTCCGTCATTGTAATCGTAATTGTCGATTTTAGATGTGTTTCGATTCAATCTTGAGATGCCATTGTTTGTGCTGAACCATAGATTACCTTCTCCGTCTTCCTGTAATGCGCGAATGTGAGCATCGTTCAGGCCTGATTCATAACCATAATTCCTTATTTCATTGAGACGATCAGTGTCCGCGATCTGACTCAGCCCATCCTGCCCCGCGACCCACATACATCCTTGTGAATCAAGATATAGTTGCTTTACTGCATTTGAAATGATTCCATTAGATTCGTCAAGGTGATGAATCATCTCGCCTTCTTTGTTAAAAATGAAAATCCCGCTGCCGTATGTCCCTATCCACAATTTTCCTTGCCTGTCGGCAGTGATCCCGTTAGGTATGAGATTATAGGTTGCGGTTGAGATCTTTATGTCTTTTTTCAATTCACCATTGGCATATTCATAAAACCCGTCTTGCATTCCTAAGTACACTCTGCCGTCCGGAAGTACTGCAAAACAATTGGCATAATTCTGACTGTCAGGTGCGCTGATTCGTCTGACACCGCCATTGTTTATTTCAAGAGCGAAAATTCCATCTTCATAAGGACTGAACAGAATATCATCACCGACTCTTACCAAAGAGGATATGTATTCCCGTGAACTTTTAAGATGTGCGGACAAATCATAGGTACGTTTCAATTCTCCATCTTCGAAAACTCGTATTTTGCTTTCTTCACCGGTCCAAATAGTGCCATTCCCATCTGTATGGATAGACCAGACGGGCCGACCCTTATCGCTGTTCACGTTGACTCCGTACGATGGAAGGAGATTGAATCTTGGGGGAGTGTGGCTTATAAAATCAAGTCCTTCGGAGTAATTACCGATCCAAATGTTGCCGTATGAATCCTGAAAAACCTTATGAATATTCATAGAGGATATGCCGTAGCGGCCACCGGAAGACGGAAGCACTGTGAATTCCAGCCTGTCAGGGTTGGACAGCGAGAGGTCACTGATGTTAAGGACACCCACACCTCCCAAATCTCCACCTATCAGCAGGTCTCCTTCATTAGTCTCTGTTATGGAGTGGATGTTGGGTGTGGGAGTTTTCCAAGATGCCGCGTTATGGCTCAAGAATGATCTGAATCTTTTTGTTGATTGATTGAAAAGAGCCAGACCCCGACTTGTGCCAAGCCAGATGTTTTTGTACCTGTCTATAAATATTTCTCCGACATCATTGCTAGGAAGGCTTCCTCCATCACCAGGAATATGATGGAAATTCTCAACCATCCTTGTTTTAAGATTCACAACACTGAAGCCATAGTTGGCATGTCCTACGTACAAGTTTCCATGGCCATCGTAAGCAATGCTTCTGAATGACATCGGCAACTGGGAGAATGCGTTCTGTCTCAACACGTCAATCTTGCCGTCTTTGTAGTGCAATATGAAATTATAGTGATTGACAATATATATACCTCCGTCCTCAGCGCGGCAGAAATCGACCACATTGACGCTTCCGAGGCTATCCGGCAGCTCAGGCTCTTCCAACCTCAAAGTCTCACAGTCAAGGACATTTACGCCTCTTTTTGAGCCTATCCAAAGTTTATCTTCTATTTCATCATAAAATAAAGAATTGATGGAATTACCTTTGAGCCTGGAATTCCGCTCACTGAATATTTTGAAATTCACTCCGTCAAAACGGTTCAGCCCCGCTTCAGTCCCAATCCAGAGGAATCCATGCTTGTCTTGAGTAATGTCTGTCACAAAATTATTTGAGATACCATCTCTCAGTCCGATGTGCTCAATTACCGGATGTGAGTTCACTGGTTCCCCTTCCGCTGTAATAACGTTTAGAGTCAAGAGCAGTACTAGTAGAACGTTTCTCATGAAATGTGGTTACTTAACGTAGTATGGCAAAGATAATAAAATCGAGGTGATTAATTGAACGATTTGTCACTTTATTTGGTCATTTTGTCTTAAAATGTGAAATATGTCATGGTGTTCAAGGGTATTATTATTCGTGAAAAACTATCTGAGAAAAGAGAATGAAACAATTACCATTATAAACGAACTATCGGTCATCATTAGTTTCCTTTTTTGTCGCTACTTTTGCAAAAGAAACAATAACACTTTTAACCAAGTATTTTTCTATGAAATCAAATTGTTTACAAAACAGCAAACTGTATGTTGTATTGTTGCTGTGTGTCGGTTTCTTCTCCTTGGCATTGGATACTGCCAGTGCCCAGGTAAATGCAGCAGACACTCTCGCAAGACAGAAGTCAGAAATCACAGTCAAAGGTGATGTGAGCGATGCCGATGGCCCTATTATCGGGGCGTTCGTGTATGAAAAGACGAATAAGGCGAACGGGACAATGACTGATGTTGACGGTCGCTTTTCTTTGAAAGTCCCTGATGGAGCCGTGTTGGTTGTAAGCTGCATCGGTTCTGAAACTTTGGAGGTGAGGGCCGTATCTGGCCAGGATATGAAACTGTTGCTCAAACCAGACACATCCTTACTTGATGAAGTCGTTGTGGTTGGCTTCGGTGTACAGAAAAAAGTGAATATGACCGGTTCGGTAAGCGTGGCTGATCAGGAAGCTCTGAAAGACCGACCGGTGACAAGTGCAGCCCAGGCTCTGCAAGGTGTGGTTCCAGGACTCCAGATCACATCAGCAGATGGCAAGCTTGAGACAAACGCTTCCATTAAAATAAGAGGCAACGGCACAATAGGAAGCGGGTCAAGCGGCAGTCCGCTTATACTCATCGATGGAATGGAAGGAGACATCAACGCTGTCAACCCGCAGGACATCGAAAGCATATCCGTACTGAAAGACGCGGCTTCCGCTTCAATCTATGGTAGCCGAGCTCCGTTCGGTGTCATTCTCGTCACCACAAAGAAAGGATCACAAGGTAAGGCAACAGTCAATTACAACAATTCGTTCCGTTTCAGCAACCTTGTTAACCGTAATCACACTATGGACTCCAGAGCCTTCGCCCTGTTCTTTGATGATGCATGCGTCAACACACCGGGATGGGGACCACACTTTTCTAAAGAAACAATTGAGAAGATTGAACAGTATCAGGCCGGTACCCTTCTAAATTCAAAGGGAGTATTCGATCCCCTTTACACAATGGATGACATCTATGGCAATGGCAACTGGCAGGATGTCCCTTATCATGGTGGAGCTTGGGCCAACACAGACTGGTTCAGTGCCATCTACAAAGATTACAGCTTCTCTATGGAGCACAATGTGAGTGTAAGTGGAGGCTCTGACAAGATCAACTATTATTTCTCCGCAAATTATCTTGATAATGACGGAATGCTTGCCTGGGGTGAGGAAGGACTGAAACGCTATACATTGACCGGCAAGTTTAACGCTGACATAACAGAGTGGATGACGCTTGGGTTCTCACACCGGTGGGTCCGCAAGGACTATGTGCGCCCATCAAGTCTTACTGACAATCTGTACGATGATCTGGGCCGCCAAGGTTGGCCTGTGATTCCTATCTATGACCCGAACGGGAACATCTTTGATTGCCCGTCCCCTATAAATGGACTAGAGAACGGAGGAAGCGATAGGACTCAGCCTGACAGAAACTATACTCAGATCAGTCTCGTGGCGCGACCGGTGGAAGGATGGGATATTCATGCTGAATTCAACTATCAGGTGTATTCGGACTCCCGCCATTGGGACACTCAAAAACTTTACGGGTACGATGTAAATGGGAATGCTTTCGAGGTTTCAAGCGAGAGCCATGTTCACGAGGAGTACACGAGAGAGAATTTCTACAATCTCAATGTCTATTCCAATTATGAAAGAACAATAGGCAAAAAGAACAACTTCCATTTCATGCTCGGTTTCCAGACTGAGAACATGAAGCAGAAGACATTCGGTCTTCAGCGTGACGGCATTCTGGTCTCCAGTCTGCCAGAAGTGGACCTTACCACTGGAATTGGCTCTGATGGGAATCTAGTGACTCCGTCTGTAAACGGAGGGCGTTCAGAATGGGATAACGCTGGATTCTTCGGACGTATCAATTATGATTATGATAGCCGTTACATGATAGAAGCCAACTTGCGTTATGATGGAACATCGCGTTTCCGCCAGAACCGACGTTGGATATGGCTCCCGTCTGTGTCCGTGGGATGGAACATAGCTAACGAGAAGTTTTGGGAGGACTTGACACAAGTGTGCGGCAACCTTAAGCTGCGTGCTTCATATGGAATACTGGGAAACCAGAATATTGACAACTGGTATCAGACCTACCGCACCCTTTCCATCAAGCCAAATAACGGAGAGTGGCTTCAGAACGGAGCGAAACCGACAACAGTCGGGTTCCCGGCCCTTATCAGCCAGTTGCTGACATGGGAGAAAATCTACAATTACAACCTTGGCCTTGATTGGGGCTTGTTCAACGGCCGGTTGACTGGAAGTTTTGAGTATTATATTCGAGACACGAAGAATATGGTGGGGCCTTCCGCTGAATTGCCGAACATCCTTGGAACCGATGTCCCGAAAACGAATAACTGTGACCTCCGAACTCATGGCTGGGATTTTGAGATTTCGTGGAAAGACTATCTTTCCTGCGGTCTGTCCTATGGAGCTCGTTTTGTCCTCTCGGACTCGCGCACGAAGATCACCAAATACGCTAACAATCCTACAAACTCCATTGACTCCTACATCCAGGGACGCTATATTGACGAGATCTGGGGATATGAGACCTTGGGAATAGCAAAAACTGATGAGGAATATATGGATTACCTTGACATGCTCGATGCTAATTATACCGCTTTTCACGGGACCGCTCCCGCAGAGACCAGATTGGGAATGCAGTCTTTGGGTAAGGATTTCGCGGCTGGTGACGTGATGTATAAGGATCTGAACTGTGATGGCGTCATCAACGGTGGCGACGGGACATTGAACAATCTTGGGGACAAGAAACTCCTCGGCAGCAAACAGCCTCGTTATATGTTCTCACTTGATCTCAACGCTGCGTACAAGGGCTTTGACCTTCGAGTTTTCTTCCAAGGGGTAGGGAAAAGAGATTATTTCCAGAATCATAACTATTTCTGGGGAGCGGACAATGATATGTGGTGGATGCAGGCGCTTACACCTCATGAGGATTATTTCCGTGACGAAAATTCATGGTCTGTAAAGGAAGGATATGCCGAGACTAATTATGATTCATATTATCCACGACCTGTGGTCTCCGGAGGAAGCAAGAACCGTCAGGTGCAAAGCAGGTATCTTCAGGACGCCTCCTACATACGCCTAAAGAACCTTCAGGTAGGTTACACCCTTCCAGACAGAGTCACCGAAAAGGCAGGGTTCAAGAATGTGCGCGTGTACTTTTCCGGGGAGAATCTTTGGACAGGATCCCGTCTCTCGAAACTCTTTGACCCTGAAACCATCGGTTCAGGAAAAGGTGGTTCTGCATATCCTCTGTCACGTACCTACTCGTTTGGCATAAGTGTAACACTTTAAAACATAAAACAATGAAAACCAATATACATTATCTTCTCGCAGCCCTTCTTCTATCTAGCTTCGCACTTGTCTCCTGTAATGACTATCTTGACAAGGAACCATTGTCAGCGATCGCTCCAGAACAATACTTCAACAATGAAAGCGACCTGCAGGCTTATTGCAATGGCCGCTATACCGAAGTCCTGCCGAGCCATGAGAACTGGAGCTACGGAATCTATAGCGACAATGCCACAGACATAATGTCTGACATTTATCCTGATGCCAAGTACCAGACGGGAGACTGGAAGACAGATCTCAAGAACGACAACTACAAGTGGGAGAACATAACAACAATCAATTTTTTCTTCGACAATGTGCTTCCGAAATATAAGGCCGGCGGAATCAGTGGCAATCCAGCGAATGTGGCGCACTACATAGGTGAGATGTATTTCTTCCGGGCTTTTGAATACTTTAAACGTATGAAGCTGTTCGGTGACCTTCCGATCGTCACATCGTGTCTTCCTGATGAGACTGAGGCTTTGACAGATGCCAGCAAACGTGCCCCGCGCAATGAGGTCGCGCGTTTTATCCTTGAAGACCTTGACAAGGCGTACGAACTTCTCAAGCAGTCTAAGATGGCGACGACGCGTGTCAATGCTAACACTGCTATGCTGCTGAAGAGCCGTGTTGCCCTTTATGAAGGCACGTTCGAGAAGAATTTCGCTGGAACCGCATTTGTCCCAGGAACCTCAGAATGGCCTGGAAAATCAAAGGATTACAATTCGGATTTCACTTTCAAGGCTGGTTCTCCGGAAGCGGAGGTGAGATTCTTCCTCGAAGAGGCTGTGAAGGCTGCGGAGATAGTCGCGGAGGAGGCAAAAGGATCCTTGATGACTAACACTGGAGTTGTTCCGCAGGAAGAAGGCAAATCGCTTGCTGATTACGAGTCGGAGAATCCTTGGCTTGCGATGTTCGGATGTTCGGATTTGAGCAAGTGCCCGGAGGTTCTTCTGTGGCGCCAGTACTCCAAGGCTTTGGGCATAAACCATAATGTCGTAGTCCAAGCTCAGAAAGGCAATCAGGGCATCGGCTCCACCCGTGGACTTGTCGATGGCTTCACAATGGCCAATGGCCTACCTATTTACGCCTCTGGTTCGGGGTACCATGGGGACAACACCATACATAACGTTCGTCTTGACCGTGACCCGCGCCTTGTCGTCCTCCTCAAGGAACCAGGGCAGAAGAATGTGCTTATCGCAAGCAGCGATGGTACCCACGCCAATCCTGTGGAGGGAATTCCAGCGTTCTGGGAGACAAGCAATGAGCAGAAGTATTCCACCGGCTATGCCCTACGTAAGGGCAATACTCCAGATGCTGCGGAATGCGGCAATGGGCTGTGTTCGACCGCGTGTCCCGTCTTCCGGAGTGTAGAGGCTCTTTTGAATTACATTGAGGCTTACTATGAGTTGAACGGGACGCTTGGCGGAAAATGCGATGAGTATTGGCGTGCGGTCCGTGGACGTCATATCGGACTTGAGCCGGACTACAATGTCACTATTGACGCAACGGTTATGGATGAGGAGGCCAAAGGGGATTGGGGAGCCTACACAGCAGGCAAGATCATAGACCCTGTGCGCTACAACATCCGACGTGAGCGCAGGAACGAACTGATGGCTGAGGGTTATCGCTGGGATGACCTCGTGCGTTGGCGCGCTCTTGACCAACTTATCACCGAGCCTCGTCACATAGAAGGATGCCATCTTTGGAATGCCGGAGATGAGATGATTGAATATTTCGCCAGATTCGGGTCAGGAGATTATGCCGATCCGGCTAAGCTGAAGGCAAAGATCGAGAGTGTCGTGTCCAAAGCAAGCGAGAGTGAATATGTCCGTCCACATCGCGGCAACAACTCCACTCAGGTAGTCAACGGTCTAACCTGGCATATGGCCCACTATCTTCAGCCAATGCCTATCAAGCAGATGATGCTTACAGCACCGGACGGAGCCACTGTGTCGGATTCTCCGCTTTATCAGAACCCTTATTGGCCTTCGCAACCAAGCCAACCAGCGGAAAAGTGATCGCGCGATGAGGAAAATAGTTGCAACTGTCAGCCTGTTGATCTGTATGTCAGCGGCTGCACAACAGAAAATAGTGTTCAACGTTAATCCGGGACTGCGATATCAACAGATAGACTGTTTTGGGGCATCTGATGCGTGGAGCATGCGTTTTATTGGTGAGATGCCGGAGCCTGTGCGGAATGATGTCGCCAGATTGCTGTTCAGCCCGGAATTTGACGACAATGGAACCCCTGAAGGTATCGGTCTCAGTATCTGGCGTTTCAATATTGGGGCAGGAAGTGTGGAACAAGGAGACGAAAGTCAAATCAACCACGGTACAAGGACGGAATGTTTTCTTAACGCAGATGGAACCTACGACTGGAATAAGCAGCTTGGGCAGCGGAATTTCCTTAAACTCGCAAAACGGTATGGAGTGCCATATTTGTTGGGTTTCCTGAATTCACCGCCTGTGCATTACACAAAAAACGGCCTTGCCACCAACACAGGACGCGATGGAACATTCAATCTCAAGGACGATGATTATGATGCTTTCGCCAAATTTATGGTCGATGTGGTTGAAGGGTTGAAAACGCACGATGATGTGACTCTTGATTACATCTCACCCGTGAATGAGCCTGATGGCAGTTGGAACTGGCAAGGTCCAAAGCAGGAAGGATCTCCGGCAACAAAATATGAGATAGCCAGACTCGCGCGCATCCTCGACAGCGAGCTGCGGTCACGAGGATCCGACACTAAGATAATAGTGCCTGAATCTTGTGATTACAGGTGTATGATGTCAACTCACGGGACAGGACCGGAGCGAGGGTATGAAATCCAGTCGTTCTTTTCTTCCGACAGTACCAACACTTATCTTGGCAATCTTGGCAATGTGCCAAGACTGATGGCGGGACACAGTTATTGGACAAACACTCCGGTCGATTTTATGAAGGAGTGCCGCAAGGCTCTTCGAGACTCTCTGCGAAAATATGATATCGGTTTTTGGCAAAGCGAAGTTTGCATAATGGGCAATGATGAAGAGATTGGAGGTGGAGGGGGTTACGACCGCACTATGAAGACGGCTCTGTATGTTGCCAGAATGGTGCACCACGACCTCGTCTTTGCTGATGCGAGAAGCTGGCAGTGGTGGAGAGCGGTTGGAGGAGACTATAAGGATGGATTGCTATTCCAATACCGAAGTCCGGGAGCAGTCTGTGACACAATAGTGGACTCAAAACTTTTATGGTCTTTCGGCAATTACAGCAGGTTCATCCGGCCGGGGGCGGAACGAATGTGCGTGACACGCGGTAGATCCAAGGATCCGGACAGCGCCACAGACCCTTGGGGATTGATGTGCTCGGCATTCCGCAACAAGGACGGACGCGATGTGATTGTCGTGATTAATTATGGCGACACTGACGAGATTATTACTGTCAGTGGAGTGAAATCCGGTTTATGGAGCCAATACCGTACTTCTGATGTGGCGGAAGAGTCACTCGCTTTTGTGGGGAAGCATAGGCATCTAAAGTCCGTTACTGTTCCCAAACGATCAATAACTACCTTCGTTAGCCGATAGTACAACAACGAAAGAAATGAAATTCATACATTATTTAAAGATTACCGTGCTTCTCCTAATGTTGACACACACGTTGGGAAGCCACGCCAAGGACATAGTAAACGGGGAAGTATGGCTGGACACCTCCGGCAATCCGATCAACGCCCACGGGGGAGGCATAATGTACCACAATGGCAAATACTATTGGTACGGTGAGTATAAGAAAGACAAGACTGTCCTTCCGGAAGGTGCTGGATGGGAAAGTTACCGCACGGATGTCGGGGGAGTATCTTGCTATTCGTCCACAGATCTGGTAAACTGGACGTTTGAGAGGATCGTGCTTCCGGCGGTGACTGATGACCCGTCACATGACCTCCATCCGTCCAAGGTGCTTGAGCGTCCCAAGGTTGTCTATAACTCCAAGACCGGAAAGTTTGTGATGTGGGCGCACGTGGAAAGCGCAGACTACGGAAAAGCCGCGGCGGGAGTCGCTGTGAGCGACTCTCCGACAGGGCAGTTTACCTATCTGGGCTCTTTCCGCCCTAACAACGCCATGAGCCGTGACCAGACAATCTTTGTCGATGATGACGGCAAGGCTTACCAATTCGCTGCTTCGGAGAATAACGCGACTCTTTACATCAATGAGTTGACGGAGGACTACTTGCGTCCTACAGGGCGTTTCACTCGTAATTTCATCGGACAAAGCCGTGAGGCTCCAGCTGTCTTCAAGAAAGACGGAAAGTACTATATGATTACATCCGGTTGCACAGGCTGGGATCCAAACACGGCTGAACTTGCCGTCGCTGACTCTATTATGGGTGTCTGGACTGTGGTGGGCAATCCGTGCACAGGCAAGGATGCCGACAAGACATTCTATGCGCAAAGCACATACGTGCAGCAAATCTACGGCAGGAAAAATCTGTACGTTGCGATGTTCGACAGATGGAACAAGTATAATCTGGAGGATTCACGTTATGTATGGCTGCCGGTCTCGTTTGATAAAGGCAGTGTGACTATCCCGTGGCGTGAGAAGTGGAACCCTGACGAATTTGCCGAGCGGGAGAGATTCGAGGCGGGAGATTCGACCTTCCTGCTCAATGGCAAGCCATTCATCGTGAAGGCGGCTGAATTGCACTATCCTCGTATTCCAAAGGAGTATTGGGATCATCGTATCAAGATGTGCAAGGCTTTGGGAATGAACACTGTCTGTCTGTATGTCTTTTGGAATTCCCACGAAGCGGAAGAGGGGAGGTTCGATTTTTCCGGGCAGAATGACCTCCGGGAGTTTATCGGACTCTGCGATGCTAACGATTTGAAGGTTATCCTCCGCCCCGGTCCGTATGTCTGTGCCGAGTGGGAGATGGGAGGCCTTCCGTGGTGGCTGCTGAAGAAGAAGGACATCCGCCTAAGGGAGGAAGATCCGTACTTTCTTGAGAGAGTCGGTATTTTCCAGAAAAAAATCGCGGAACAGGTCGGAGATCTCACGATCGACAAGGGCGGCCCGATCATAATGGTTCAGGTTGAGAATGAATATGGTTCTTACGGCATAGACAAGCAGTACGTTTCCGCTATACGTGACATCATCCGCAAGCATTTCGGCAGCGACATCACGCTTTTCCAGTGCGACTGGTCATCCAATTTTCTGAACAACGGCCTTCACGATTTGGTATGGACCGTCAATTTCGGTACGGGGGCGGACATCGACCAACAGTTTGCTCCGTTGAGGAAGGCGCGCCCGAATTCTCCTCTGATGTGTTCGGAGTTTTGGAGCGGATGGTTTGACAAATGGGGAGCCGGTCATGAGGTACGACCAGCTAAGGATATGATCGCTGGGATTGACGAAATGCTGTCCAAAGGCATATCCTTTTCACTGTATATGACGCACGGAGGTACGAACTGGGGGCATTGGGCAGGTGCGAATTCCCCTGGATTCGCTCCAGATGTCACCTCCTACGACTATGACGCTCCGATAAGCGAGTCTGGTCAGGCGACAGAGAAGTACCGGGCGCTGAGGGAAACCTTGGCCAAGTACCTTGACGGTGAGAGGCAGAATCCTGTCCCACCGGCTATTAAAACGATGAAAATCAAACGGTTCGATTTTACTGAGGTCGCACCTCTGCGTGAGAACCTTCCATTGCACAAATCGGATGCCGACATCAAGACTATGGAGGAATATGACCAAGGCTTTGGATCGATCCTGTATCGTACGACCCTTCCGGAATTGGATGTGCCGACATTGCTTACTGTGAGCGAAGCTCACGATTTCGCTCAGATATTCATTGACGGTGAATATGTCGGCAAACTCGACCGCTGCAACGGTGAGCGGGAGTTGATGATCCCGCCTTGTAGGAAGGATGCTTGTCTTACGATCCTCGTTGAGGCTATGGGGCGCATCAATTTCGGACGAGCGATCAAGGATTACAAGGGAATCACTGACAAGGTGACGTTGACTGCTGAGGTTGAAGGACGCAAGTGGGAGAGTGTCCTCCGGAATTGGCAAATCTACAACATAGTGGATGAATACCAGACTTACGCATCGATGAGA
This sequence comes from Bacteroidales bacterium UBA755, assembly GCA_002297815.1. Lineage (GTDB taxonomy): Bacteria > Bacteroidota > Bacteroidia > Bacteroidales > UBA932 > Cryptobacteroides. The sequence continues at coordinate 32,298 of DBKH01000051.1, forward strand.
TACCGTCCGATATCAGAAAAGGACAGGTCCAGAGACCGGATGGTCAGGGGGGCATATCGTGCCACATTCAACATAAAAGGAAATCCATCTGATACCTTTCTCAATTTCGAGACATGGGGTAAGGGACTTGTTTATGTCAACGGTCACCCTCTTGGTCGCATCTGGGAAATAGGTCCTCAACAGACCCTCTATATGCCGGGATGCTGGTTGAGGAAAGGTGCCAATGAGATTATCGTGTTTGACATACTCGGTCCTCGCGAGGCTTCTTCAGAGGGATTGCCGGAACCGAAACTGGACCAGCTTCTAGTAAAGAAACGTAAGACTCATCGTGAGGAAGGGCAGACGCTTGACCTTAGCAACGAGACCCCTGCATATTCAGGAACATTCAGTCCTGACGGTGGATGGCAAGAGGTGAGGTTCGGTGCCACGGTTAAGGGGCGGTACGTCTGTGTCGAAGCCCTGAATTCCATCAACGGAAGTGAAAACGCTGCGATTGCTGAGATGTATTTGCTGAACAGCAAGGGTGAGCGCCTGCCTCGTGAGCCTTGGACAGTCCTATATGCGGATAGTGAGGATTTGGATGGAGGAAATCATTCCGCTGACAAGTCTTTTGATCTTCAGGAGTCAACCTATTGGCAGACTGTTCCCGGTGTGGCTTTTCCTCACTCCATTGTCATAGACCTCGGTGCGTCACAAGACATCTCCGGTTTCCAGTACCTTCCCCGTATGGAGGAAGATACTCCAGGCGCTGTCCGCGATTTCAGAATTTACGTGAAAGACCGTCCATTCAGATATTAGGCTTATACAATCCGGTACAAAAATTAAAAGAAGGTGGCTAACAGAAATTAGCCACCCTTCTTCTATTTTAGCGGAACACTACTTGCCAGCGAGGCGGGCGTAGGTGCCGTAACGTACTTTGGCGAATTCCTCGGTGAGGCTCAGGAGTTCCTGGGCTCTGTCAGGGAACAGTTTGTAGAGTGAGGCGAAACGAACCTCTCCCTTGAGAAAGTCCTGGAACTTGGTCCAATCAGGCTCCTTGGAGTCGAGAGTGAACGGATTCTTGCCTTCAGACTCGAGGGCCGGGTTGTACCTGTAGAGGTGCCAGTAACCGCAATCAACGGCGAGCTTCTCCTCCTTCTGGCTCAGACCCATACCAGCCTTCAGACCGTGGTTGATGCACGGTGCGTAAGCGATGATGAGTGACGGTCCATCGTAGGCCTCAGCCTCCTTGATGGCGTTCAGGTACTGTGCAGGGCTTGCACCCATGGCGACCTGAGCGACATAGACGTAGCCATAGCTGATGGCCATCATGCCGAGATCCTTCTTGCGGATCTTCTTGCCAGAGGCAGCGAACTTGGCGATCGCACCGGCAGGGGTTGCCTTGGAACTCTGTCCACCGGTGTTGGAATAAACCTCGGTGTCGAGAACGAGCACGTTAACGTTCTTGCCGGAGGCGAGCACATGGTCGAGTCCACCGTAACCGATGTCGTAGGCCCAACCGTCACCACCGAAGATCCACTGGCTGCGGGCCGGGATGAAGTGCTTGTAGTCAAG
>DBKH01000051.1:33930-34172 GCA_002297815.1 Bacteroidales bacterium UBA755
ATCTCACCGTTCTCCTTGTTCTCAAGCCACTGCCTGAACAGAGCCTTTACTTCCTCAGGGCACTTGTCGCAGTCGAGGGCTGCGGTCATGAGGTTGGCGACAGTCTCGCGGGCGCGGTCTGAGCCGATCTTCATTCCAAGACCGAACTCGGCGTTGTCCTCGAAGAGGGAGTTCTGCCAAGCCGGGCCGTGACCCTGGGCGTTGGTGCAGTATGGAGATGCAGGGAATGACGCTCCGTAGAT
>DBKH01000041.1:0-9186 GCA_002297815.1 Bacteroidales bacterium UBA755
TGAAAGGGACCATTACCGTCACAAAAGAATGGTGCGGAGGTCTTGTAGGCTATTTATCTAGTAGCAATGGAAAGTTCGAAAATTGTCAGTTCGAAGGCTCGATTAAGAAGGATGGTGATGACGTTTCCGCAACAGGAATTGCCATCGGAGCAGACAACAGCAATGTGACTTTCAAAAACTGCGTGTGCACGATAGACGAGCAGACCAAAACGGATTTAGGTAAAGATAATAAGGTCGGCAGCAGTTCAAGATCAAGCGATGTTTACTCCGGCATCACAGTTAAATAGACGATGATACACAAATCTAATATAATTTGCGGCTCAGTCCTTGCGCTCCTGCTCACCCTCTTGGGGGCGGCAGGATGCGGCAAGGCTTCATCCCCCGAGGCGCCATTCGACCCTGTGGTCCGTGTCGCCCCGGAGGTGGCCCCGCAGACCAGGGGCTCCTACACCACGGAGAACCTCAAGGAGTTCGACCTCTTCATCCATAGCGAGAACTCCAAGTACTCCTACACCAACACCAAGTTTACCAAGAACACTTCCGGTGAGTGGGAACCTGCCAAGACAATGCTTTGGGAGGGGAAGAAAACCAAGTTCGACTTCCTCGCCATAGCTCCGTCGCAGGCATCCGGGCTGTCTTTGACGAAAGACCCGATCTTCGTGTTTGAGGTAGAGACTGAGCAGACGAAAGAGAGCACTGCGTCCGATCTCCTATGGGCATACAAGAGAGACATAAGCTGTGAGGACACAGATCTTTTTGATTCTGAAGGAAAGATGAAGATAGCTTTCAACCATGCCCTTTCCAAACTCAAGGTGCAGTTTACTCTTGGCTCAGAGTTTAACCATAGCGGTGTACCGCAGAGCAATCCGATCAGTGATGTTAAGATTGGTAAATTCAAAATGCAGACCGGCATCAAGATTAATAACAATAACTTCGATCCAGTATTGCCGTTCGGTGAGACGAAGACTATTCAGGCTTATGAGGAAAGCTGGACAAAGGCAGTTGACGAGGCGGGCAAGGATGACAAAACCAAGAACTGCGTAGCTGTCTTCGAGTGCATTGTGGTTCCGCAGAATTGGGATGAGTTTACGGTCAATTTCGTTCTTGGCGGCAAACCATATACATATACGGCCAATAGTGCTGGCAATGGCCTTTTTGAGAGCGGGAAAAGCTACACCCTCCCTCTTACTGTAGGCAAGGATGAGGTCATCATGGGCAATAACATCACGGCGACCCCTTGGGATGACGGTGGAAGCGACGATCTTGAAACAGACTAAGCCATGAAGAAACTGTATTATATTATTGCGGCCCTTGCGCTCATCGCGCTCGCCGCCTGCAACAAGGCAGAGATGCCGGGCTTCCTCTCCGACCCCGATGCCGTGCGCATCGAGGCCGCTGTGGGTGCTCTTACCAAGAGCAACCCTCTCGGCAGTACTATAGAAGAGCAGATGAAATTCAACGAAGGAGATCGCATCTCCGTCACCAACTCTGGCAAGACCGTTGTCTATAAACTCAATGGTGGCACCTGGGCTCCGGAGAATGCTGGCGAGTACCTCAAGTGGGATAAGAACGATCTCACGTTTATTGCGCAATACCCGGTTGGCTACACCACGCTCCCTACAGACCAGTCCACTAAGGAAAATCTGGCTGCTGCGGACCGCATGTATGTAAATCATACGTGTTCTTATATCCCTATAGACCGCATCTTGTCTACTAGCCTGCAGCGCAAAAACGTCCTTGTGAAAGTCAAGATCGCTGGATATCTGGACCAGTACAAGGAAGGTGAAACCTATATCAATTACCTGACCATTGGCTGTAACCCGCAAGACTATAGTAATATGGTCGACTCTCCTTTGGTCTTGGATAAAAACGGTAAACCTCTGGAACAATACTACAACAAAGGCACAGTAGGAAACACGTATACAGCGATAGTCAGCCCTAATAAAAAAGATGAAAACAGCGACAAATATTTCATCTACATGAATGTCAAGGGTTATGGGACACAGGATTCTTCCGGTGACGTTCTTTGGGTCAAGGGTGTTCCGGAACTGCTCGCCGGCCATGCCTACACCTTCAATCTCTATGTCGGCAAGAATACCGTCAAGGTCGGCAGTGTCACAGTGAATGAATGGACGGATTCTGGTTCTCTTACTGGCGGCGGTGAAGCTGAGGTCGATCCGAACGCTGATGTCTGGGACGGGAAGACCGTCACGGCTTTCAGTACCGGTGATTCGACAAATCCCCTTGGAGATTCGGAATCTGCTCCTATACTTATTGAAAGCGCCGCCCAGCTCGCCTACTTGGCGCAGCAGGTGAATGCCGGAACTTCTTATCAAGGGAAATATTTCAAACTCACTAAGGATATTGCCCTTGCTGACAAACCTTGGACTCCGATAGGGGGATGTGCTCATGTAGGATATTGGGAGAAAAGACCATTCGAAGGAAATTTTGATGGTGGCAATCATACGATTTATGGGCTGAAAGTTGTCGCTGAAAAGAATAATGAAAATGATAATGTGCAGCATTTAGGACTTTTTGGTCATGTTAATGATGATAGTAGCGCTAAAGCTAATACCTATATCAAGAATTTGAAAATTTTCGGTGCAAATGTCTTGAACGAAAATCAAAATTCAGGAATTCTATGTGGTCGTGCGCATTATGTTGATATCTCTGGCGTTGAAGTCAGCGGCACAGTGACTGCGAGTAGTGTTTGCGGTGGCCTTGTCGGTGCCATTGCGAACTCGAAAATCAGCGCATGCAAGGCGAAAGTCAAAATCACGAGTACAGGCAGCGCTGGTGGGATTTGTGCCGAGTCGAGTGACTTGGAACTGTCAGGGTGTTCAGTCTCTTCCAGTGAAGTTGTCGGGTCATATCAGACTGGTGGTCTTTTGGGAATGATTTATGGTAAAATTGATGTAAATAATTGCACAGCCGATGCTTCTGTTAAAGCTAAAGGTGTCGGAGGTTTGTTTGGGGTTTTCACTAATGATTATGGTGAGACACGCTCTGCCAAGAACTGCACTATGAAAGGAACAGTTACTGTCGTGAAGGGCAATGGTGATGAGTATGGTGGAGGTATTGCAGGATGGTTATACAAATTCTGCTCATTTGAGAATTGCGGCTTCGACGGGTTTGTCGTGAAAGAAGAGGGTGTGGATGCCAATAAAGAAAGAGTAGGTGCTGCGATAGGAAAAGACAATGTTGGAACTTGCACTTTCACCGATTGCTGGTACAATGCCGACAAGATTTCAGACCTTTATAAAATCGGGGGGGGCAAAGACAATGCAGATTATAGTGGAATTACAGCAAAGAACTTAGGAAAATGACACACAAAGCAACCATAATTCCGGCCTCTGCCGTGCTCCTGCTCACCCTCTTGGGGGGGGTGGGATGCAGCAAGCAGCAGGCCGTACAGAGCCCTGCGGAGGGCAATTTCCCGGCGGATCACGTCATCCGCGTCGCCCCGCAGGTGGCCGCCACCAAGGGCAGCTACACCACGGATAAGCTCACGAAATTCGACCTTCTCGTGGAAGACAGCAACAACCCTGCAAGCAAATACACCTACTCCAACACCGTTTTCAAAAAGGGTGAGAGCGGCTGGACACCAAGCAAGATGCTTCTCTGGAGCAAATCCGATGCGGAGGTTCTTGTCTATGCCATTGCACCGTCTGCCGGCATCGAGAGTACGGTGTCGGTTGACGATATCAACTATGGGCAGAATGGCGTTGCGCTTGAGGTACAGGCCGAGCAGACCAAGGATGACTGCAGTTCAGATTATCTTGGTTGGGCTTCTGGCAAGAAAAAGGTCAACGGGCTGCTCACGGACCGCAAGCTTTCGTTTGCGTTCACGCACCTGTTGACCCGTTTCACGGTCACGCTCAAGCTCGGTACGGAGTTCAACGTTTCCGGGGTTCCGGCTCAGGATATCATCAGCGATGTGGTGGTTTCCGGCACGGCACGCGATTTCAAGCTCAAGGGTGCCACCGGTTACACTTCATTCACTGTCACGCCTGGCACTGCGGCTTCCGATATCAAGCCTTACAACGTGGGCTGGACTTCGGCTGAGAATGCCCAGGGCTACTGCTCTTCCGTCTATGAGTGCATCCTCGTGCCTCAGACTGTGACGGCTGGCGGGCTCAAGATCAGCTTCAAGGCTGCCGGGAAGAACTACGAGTGGGTATCGGCGGAGGATTATACGTTGAATGGCAATACTGCCTACACCCTCACCCTCAAGGTGGGCAAGGATGTGGTGATTGCCAGCGGCTTCACGGCCACTGAGTGGAAAGAAGGTACAGGAAGTTCGTTGTACACTGAATAAAGGAGAAAAGATATGAAAATCAACATAATATCCATACTTGCACCTCTCGCGTCCGCCGCCATTTTCGCTGGTTGCGCCAAGACCGCTGCTCCTGAATATTCCTGGTCCACCGATCCGGATGCGGTTCGTATTGAGGCTTCGGTGGGGGCGTTGACAAAGACCAATCCGTTTGACAATGCCGAGAAACAAAAACAGTTCAACGGCCCCGATGCAAACGGGAAGTTCTTGGGGGATGAGATTGCTGTCTCTATGGTGGACAATTCTGGTCAGGTAGAGAAGACTGTGACGTATAGGTTTGACGCAGAAGTCTGGAATCCTGTGCCTGCCACCGACTATCTCGTCTGGAAGAGCCCTGTCACCTACAAGGCCTGGTATCCGGCTTCTTCAAAGGACGGCTTCACTCTGCCGACCGATCAAAGTGAGAGTTTAACGGAAAATTATGGCAACTCTGCAAAGGCGGATTTCATGACAGGTGAATATGTCTGCGACTCTAAGATTCCAACTGACCATAAGCTCAAGCTCGTGATGCAGCGCAAGATGGCCCTTGTCACTGTCAACGTGGACAAGACTAGGCTCAAGAACCAGTTTGAAGGGAAGAACATTTATAAGATCAACGTTGAATCCATCCAGTCCGGCTATAGCACTGTCAGCTCTGACGGTACCGGGAGCGGAAACCCTGTGGATGTAAAGCCAGGCCCGACCAACATTGCCTATGATAATAATGCGGGTAAAGGTGTTTACCACGCCATTGTTGTACCTTGTGACGGGGATGCTTCTGCCAAATTCTTGAAAATCACTGTATGTTGGAAGCCTGGTTATGATGAGGACAAAGCTGAGTTATACGTCACCGGCCGCCCTGCGTTTGAGGCCGGCAAGCACTACACCTACAATCTTACCATCGGTAAGGACAAGGTTGAGGCCGGCGACATCACCGTCTCCAACTGGGGCAGCATTGTTCCCCTCATTGACGGTGGCAGCGAGCAGGATGCCGACAAGCTCTCCGACCCTATCAGCATGACCGACCTGCGCACTCAGCTCAAGGCCTGGAACGATGCCAATCCTAATGCCCAGAAGTCCCTCGCTGACATGATAACGACGGAGCTGCTTGACGAGTCCCTCGGCGGAAACGGAGAGCTGGTAATTTCGGGGGAGTTTGATAATAGCGGTGCTGATTCCGATCCTGATTCTTGGTGCGGAATGTCAGGGACAACGCTCGATGCATTCGCCCGTATCGCTGAATATGTCCGTTCCGGCAAGGTCAAGAAACTCGACATCAGTGGACTCAAGGGGATAAAAGGATTGAGTTCTGCCAGTATTACAAGTCTTGGTACCTGTAAGAAGGATTGTTCTTTTTATGGCAGCAAGCTTGAGACCTTTATCGGCTCTTCGGAGATTGTCGCGTTGTATAGGACTTTCCGTAGCTGTGATCAGCTGACTTCTGTCTCCGGATTGGAGAATGTGACCACCGTTGAGGGCGAGGCGTTTGCATGGTGCCGTAAACTTGAGAGTCTTCCGGATATGCCGCTCGTCACGAGTTTTAAAGACGTTTTCACCGGTTCCGGAATCACGGAGCTGCGTCACAAAAATGTCAAAGAATTGTCATTTACTTTTAATTGTCCGGAATTGAGGGTGATAGACTGTCCGTCAGCAAATAATCTTTCGGGTGAGTGGAAGATGCCGAAGCTGACGGAACTTCATCTTGAGTCCGAGTATTTCGAGAGATTTGACAGTGGTGTCTTCAACAATCTTGACAAAAGCAAGATCGGTCTATACCTTAATGCAAATCAGGAGGGTAATGTTGATGAGGCCTCTGGGCTTTGGCATCCCAAGAAAAATTCAGCAGGAGATACTCCCGATGGTTATAATTCTCCAATAAAGCTGAACGATTTCGCCATTGTTTATTTCGGTGGCAAATAATATTAGATGAGAGAGTTTGCCTTCATATTCGCTAAAGAAGCCGCTCCAAAGGTGCGGAGCGGCTCCTATGCGGATGGGATGGCTGTGCTTGAGAGCTGGGAGCGGCTTGTCAAGAGTACATCATCCGCATTATCTCAAAATAAAAGGAGCATCTGCCTTTCTGTGGGCAGACGCTCCATAAATATCAGCTTGGAGAGCGCCCCAATTCATACTGATCAAAATCCGCCACAAAGATACTCATTTATTCCGGAATTGCAAGTTCTACTCTTCTTCAGTACAGACAGTGTTTCCGGAGCCAATCCGTACGGGAAACCCTGCCTTTCCCGAACAAAACCCGCTCTCAAGGCCATTCGGTTCGGCAAACAGCTCTTTCCCGTACGAAATTATGGCTGGGTGGGAGCTGAGTAATATTTAATGGTCAAGAAAATCATGAGGAAGTTTGCCATCATAGCCTGTAAAGAAGCCGCTCCAAAGCTGCGGAGCGGCTCCTATGCGGATGGAATTGCTGGACAGAGTCTCTGCCTACCGCTTGCGGTAGTGGGCCCTCACGTAAACCTTCCGTCTTCCGACCACTCTGAAGTGGCCTCTGACAAGAATCGGTTTGCGAGCTGCTTCCTTGCACTCTGTGCAAAGGCGCTCATCAAGACTTATTGTGATTTTGGAAATACTTATTCTCATAATAGAAAACTTTTAGTTGTGCTTGAGAGTCTGGAGCGGCTTGTCAAGAGTACATCATCCGCATTGCTTCCAAAGAAAAGAGCATCTGCCACAAGACAAATGCTCCCTCATGTAAGTCTTGAAGAGCAAACTCTAAAAGTCTTAGTATTTCCACTCGCAAAGATAAGACATATTTCAGAATCAACAAAATATTCTGAATCCGCATTATCTCAAAAAATGGAGCATCTGCCTTTCTACGGACAGACGCTCCTTAATCATCAGCCTTGGAGAGCGCCCAAAACTTCAAAAATTAAACTCCGCCACAAAGATACCCATTTCTTCCGGAATTGCAAGTCCGGTGGTGCGCGGAGAGATCCGTACGGGAAACCCTACCTTTGCCGTACGAAACCTGCTCGCGGGGTCATTTGGTTCGGCAAACAGCCTTTTCCCATACGGAATCCAGTCCTGTCATGAATAAAACGATATAAGAATATGAACAGAATAGCAAAAATATTGACAATGGCCGGGGCGGCGTGGGTGGCTGCGCTGCTCGCGGTGGGGTGCACCAAGGAGGGGAGGCCGGCTACGGGCTGGGAGTCTGACCCGGACGCGGTGCGCATCGAGGCCTCGGTGGGGACAGTCACCAAGACGTACCCGCTCGGCACTGATGATGAGCAGACCAAGTTCATCAATGGTGACCAGATTGCGGTCGCGGCCGTGGACAACGGGGCGGTGAAAAAGACGGTGAAGTACCAGTTCAACGGCGCTTCCTGGGCTCCGGTGGCAGATGAGTCGGGAGCGACGGACTACCTTCTCTGGGACACCCCGGTCACTTTCCGCTCGTGGTATCCGGCAGCGGCATCCTGGGACGGGTTCACTCTGCCGCAGGATCAGTCTGGGGCATCAGGCTCCTTGGCAGACGCTGACTTCATGACCTGGAGTGCTGAATATAAAGATGATGTTCCTGAGGGACGCAAGCTCAGTATTGAGATGACGCGCAGGATGACCCTTGTCACCATCATCATCGACAAGGTGGAGGATGAATATGCGGATCTCAAAGATATAAGTGTCCAGATGAAAAGGATCAATTCCGCCCACAGTTCTGTCAATCTTCAGCCTGACGGAACTTTCAAGTCTGATGGTGATCCAACCAATGTGCAACCTTATAAGCATGTTATTGAAAGTAAAAGTGCTTATTCTGCTGTCGTTGTCCCTGGCAATGCTGTAGATAAAGAAGTTTTCCTGAGTATCGATGTTGACGGAGATAAAGAAGGGACGCAAACCAAGGAAATAAAGGAGGTCACCGGCATCCCGGCTGCCGAGGCCGGCAAGCACTACACCTACAAGCTCATAGTGGGCAAGCAGACTGTCAAGATCGGAGGTGTCACGGTGGAGGACTGGACCACAGGCAAGCTTGATGGCAAGTTCGAAGCGGAAGTCGATGACTACAGCGAGTGGGACGGGAAGAGAGTCTCTTCCGGCTACACATTCTCTGGTGGGGGAACCTCGGAGAGCCCGTACCTCATCAAGTCCGCCACCGACCTCGCCAGGCTTGCTGCCAATGTCAATTCTGGGACCAACTACCATGGCAAATATTTCAAGCTTGAAGCGAACATCGACCTTATGGGCCACGAATGGATCCCGATAGGGGCGAGAGGAAAATCTTTTTATGGGAGTTTTGACGGGGACGGCAAGGTCATCACGAACTTGACCATATCGAATGCTACAGACTGTGCCGGGCTGTTTGGATTTGCTAGGGGTACAATCCAGAACATTGTCTTGAGGAATGCGAGTGTCATTTCTTCCTCGACGGCGGCTTTGCTTGTCGGAGAATCAGAAGGAGGTGTGATAAAATCCTGCAAGGTTGACGGGACAGTACGCTCTGGCAATAACGCTGCAGGAATTGTAGGACAGAGTTCGGAAGTTGAAATCTCTGATTGTGAAGTAAATGTCGAGTGTTATGGCGGTAACAATGTCGGTGGAGTATTTGGAGATAAAACAAATAATAGTTGGTCTGTCGTTGTTAAAAACTGCATTGTGCGCGGACGAATTTGTGGTAAAACTGTGGGAGGGATTGCAGGACAGTTGCAAGGCTCAGATGTGATTTCCGGATGCAAATCCTATGCGACTTTGAGCCATATTGACAAAATGAACTGTACATGGGCTGGTGGTATTGCAGGATCAGCTTATTATAATTGCAAATTCGAAAACTGTGAAGTTTATGGAGATATAAATATAGAGAGCGAGTACGAGTATGATTCTCCAACAGTAGGAGGGGCAATCGGCTTGGCCAG
>DBKH01000041.1:9263-10575 GCA_002297815.1 Bacteroidales bacterium UBA755
AAAGGAAGGGAATAAAGTCGGAGCCATTATCGGGGAGGTGCAGAATTCTCTCACTGTCTCTACTCAGTGCACCTACCGCAAATCCGGCACCGGCACATTCCCACCTGTCGGTACTCGCCCGGAAGGAGTTGATATTTCGAAAATTACAGGAATCTGATGAATATGAAGTATTACAAACTATACATTATCCCGGTGCTGGTGGCGGCCGTAGCGTCATGCACCAAGGCCGGAGGGCCGGAGGGCGGCGTTTCCCCGGAGGGGAGGGCTGTGAGCATCAGCGTCGGCGTTGATTCGCCGGAGGGCGGGGCTTCGGGCGTTGAGGCGGCAGTGGCAGGGCTTCCAGCCACCCGGGCAGAAGGCTCGACCCCGTATTCTGGCAGCACCCTCGGATTGTTTTTGGATTACGGAAAGGATTCTTTCGGAGACCCTGTCGGTGGCACTACTAAGTCCAACGTTCTCTGGAGCAATGACGGCTCCAACAACTGGACAACGAAGGGGCAGATGCTCTGGGGCAAGTCTTCCGACAAGGTCGGGGTATATGCTTATGCGCCTTACCTTGAGGGACAGGAGGATGCTTCCGGCGTGGTGTTCACCATCCCGACCGACCAGTCGGAGGGCCTTGAGGCGGCTGATCTGCTGTGGTGGTACAAGGGAATAGAAGAGGGCAAGAAGGCGGATGTCGCGGCCAAAGATTTCAAGGATGGCAAGATCGACATCGCATTCCGCCACGCCCTCATCAAACTTACGGTGAACTTCACGCTGGCTTCCCAGTTCGAGGGGCAGAACATCTCCATCAAGGAGGCGTGGTTCCACCGGTCTATGGATAAGGTCAAGATTGATTTTACAGGCTCTGACAATAACAGCATTCCTTATGTCGGGATGTCAAGCACGACATCGAGCAATGCCACCAGCATCAAGATGCACAACTGCTCATCGGAGGGGAAGCTCTCCTGCGAGGTGCTGTTCTTCCCCCACAGTTTAACGAAAGATCTCAAACTGCTCACTGTCACACTCTCCGATGGCCGGGACTATATCCTGACTCTTGATAAAGATCTCGGTTTGTGGGAACGTACCACTGGAGGCTATGTCACAGGCGTCGCCTACGAGATGGCGGTGACTGTCGGTAAAACCAAGCTGGAGGGGGGGGGGTAATCACAGTCTCTCCGTGGACCGAAAAGGACAGCCTTGGTGATGATTTCGGCACTGATGCGACCGAGTACAGCGAATGGGACGGGGCGGAAATAGCCACGGCCTACGCCGGGGGCGACGGCTCGGAAGGTAGCCCGTACGAGATCGCCACTGCCGCGCAGCT
>DBKH01000053.1 GCA_002297815.1 Bacteroidales bacterium UBA755
AATTTCTCCGGACAGCAGTGAACGTATTAATGAAATACATATGAGCCAAGAGGAGGAGGACAGCTGCCGCACAATTACGTCACTCAAGGATTCTAAACATTCAATAACTTTAAATGACATTGTATTTAAGTATGACCAGCACGCCCTCAAGAATACGATTGATAATGTAAGTTTTCATATCCCCGAAGGAAAGGTGACCGCTATCGTTGGTGCGTCTGGAAGTGGCAAGACTACACTAATCAAACTTATGCTCGGTTATTATCCTGTCGGGAATGGCAATATAAAAATTGGAGATTTTGATATTGCCGAAATAAACCTTAAATGGTGGCGCAGACAATGTGGTGTCGTTATGCAGGACGGTGTAATATTTTCAGAGTCTATTGCAAGGAATATTGCAGTGGATGATGGCGAAATTGACAAAGAGCGCCTTGTTAAATCGGCTGAGATAGCAAATATACATAACTATATTTTAGGGCTACCATTGAAGTACAACACGAAGATAGGTCGTGATGGCATGGGGTTAAGTCAAGGTCAAAAACAGCGTATCCTTATTGCACGTGCAGTATATAAAGATCCTCAATTCATATTTCTTGATGAAGCCACAAATGCACTTGATGCAAAGAATGAATATGCCATTGTTGAAAACCTAAATGATTTCTATAAAGGCCGCACAGTTGTAGTCGTGGCACATAGGCTCAGTACGGTAAAAAATGCAGATCAAATAATAGTATTAGATGTCGGAAAAGTGGTGGAAGTTGGGAATCACAGCACATTGATTGCTCAAAAGGGTGTATATTATAATCTCGTTAAAAACCAACTTGAATTAGGAAATTGATCATGGCTGATATTGACAACATAGAACTTCGTAGTGAGAAAACACGACAAATTTTGAGTGTAATACCTTCTTTTCTTGTAAGATACGGTACGCTAATGATATCTGTAATAATATTCTCATTGATTGCAGTTACATATTTTATTCCTTATCCAGATAATTTACAGGTAAGTGCAATGATCATTAATACGGATGATAAAGTTCAAATACGCGCATTTGTTCCTTACTTATATGTCAATACCATATATGAAGGGATGAATGCTAACATTGAGTTTGAAGGATATCCATCCTTTGATTATGGCTATACTACAACTGTTGTTAACTCTATAGATAAAGAAGTTTATAATGTCAATGGTAAAAACTTTTTTACTGTTTATATGGACATTCAGCATAACAATGGCATTGTACTGTTTCCAGGTATGAATGGCACTGCTAACATTACGGTATCAAAGAAAAGTCTTTTACAGAAAATGCTTAAATTATAGCTATAGGTTATATCCAAAGTGTGTTATACAAAACAAAAATAGAAACGCCAAGAAAGTCATCTGTCATTTTCGCTACAGCTCCAATGCCAGAAGACTTTCCCTATGGGCAGAAAGGAATCAGTCGACTTCCTTCCGTCAGTCCGCTGATGTATTCATAGACGGAAGTCAAGCTTCCGAACCAAACGCCCAGCAAGACATTCGCCATCTCCGCATTCGCTGCGATGCCGAAAAACTTGCCCCGATGGACAGAGCGGAACCGGAAGATTGACGGTCTCCGCTTACGCTCCGACCGTCAAACCTCCGGCTTTTCAAACTCGCTTCGCTCGATAATACGGTAGCGGTGTCGAGACTTCAGCCTTTCTCCGCTTCTCTCCGAAAGCCAGAAGACTCGACCATCATCTGCCCACCGCCCCACAGGGGCCATAACCGACTCCGCTCCCAAAGTGCAGCGCGACCCTTGTCCCTTGAATCCCGCAACATAACATAATCCTATCGAGATTGCGTAACAGATCGGCGGGTCCCTTCCCACCGTCTGTTTTCGCTCCGCACGCAATCTAGATTATGTTAAGTTGCTCCGTCAGTGCAAGTTCGACCGTCCTGACTCCGAATCCGCTCCGTCGGGGCGGCTGGCGACATTGAACTCCCCTCAGGGGCCAACGGCCTCCAGGCCCGTCAGGGAGTTCAGGACTTCCGGCGTGATGTGCGTGGATGGTCTCTTTGATTCCAACATTGTCCGAACTCTACCATTATCCCTTGAAAGACGGCCGGAAGTCCAAGAGAGTCGCCAGCCTTAGCAGCGCAGCTGCGGGCCTTCTACGTGATTTCTTCAAGTCTTCGAGCGGAACTCTCTACTTCAAGAAATCACTACGCCGGCAAGGTATCGGCTTTCGCCGATGGTTCTTCTAATAGTTCGCATCCGCTCACTGGATGTCAGCGGTATTGCGGAAGACGACGGCTCCTGCGTCGCCGTCCACTTCCGCAATATCTGTTTTGGGAGAGGCTCGTTCATCCACGTTTCACAGGCCTTGCGGCTAGAGAAGCGCGGCTCGCCACTCCCTACGGGCAGGACAGGCACGGACTCCATTACGCTTCCGCTCCATTGCGTCCGCACCAGACCTGCCGGAAAAGAGGTAAGGCTTCGCCTTGATTTCTTTGACGCTCGCTTCATCCTCTCCGGAAGTGTCGTCCACTCCGTTCCCGACACATCCTCCGAGGGCGAGCGGAGACGCGAGACTGTGACGGACGGCGTTCCGCTACTCTCCACACCGTCTGCCACAGACTCGCAGAGAGGAATCGCTACGTTGTCACTCCGCTCTCTGTCGTGCTGGGCCTATACGCTCCAGGGGCTTCAGCTCCTCCGTTGCGGCTGCTGGATTTCCGCAGAGTCTGCCGAGCCTGTAATCAGTCTCGTCATCCTTTCCTGCTACAATCCCTCCGCCTCCACTCCGTCACTCAAGCCCCTTCCGCCGGCCCGGCTCACACGTCCGAAGTGCGTTGCCACTTCACCTTGATTCGACCATTAGTGCCAGAGCCGGAAAGACCACCATCTTTCGCCCCGACCGTCATACCGTCCGGCTCCTGCCGCGCCTGTCGGCTTGCCTGCTCACTCTCCAGAAGACAGAAAGAACGATGCTGACGCATCGCCCTTTCCGACTTCCTTCGAGTCGAGCGGAGGGATGGACTCACGCTCCAAGCTTAGTGCATAGTGGAACCTTCTCACACGCCGGGAGCGATGAGAAAGAATATATTCACATAAAGATTGGTTCCTCGTTCTCGGCCTATAGGCAAAGTAAGGTATCGCAAGGCTATAGGTTGCACTTCTTTAGCCTATATATTCAGACTATTTATATTGCAGCCCTATGGCAGTATGCTATGAGTTACCTATGTGTTTAAGACTTGTGGCGGTCACAGTTGCTAGTCAACTTACGTTACAGAGGAGCAAAATGATTCGTTACTGCTTTTGCAAACTATAGAAAGGATATGCCACGATTTTACCCCAATACAAACTTTACGGATTGCTGGTCATCGGCCGGAAATATCACCTATTATCACCGGAACGGTGTCTGTTTTTTCCGTAGCAAGGCTTATTCGGAGTTCAAAGGAACTGTCGGGCAATTGGAACAGAAGCAAGTCCATCATCGGGCGATTCTTGCGTGGCAGACATTAACCCATCGGCAACAACTGAAATGGCGAAGGCTTGCCGTTGGTGTTGCTTCTCATCGTCCTCCGTTTGGTGACGGAAACCATATCAGCGGCTACTATCTGTTTGTGTCGGCCTATCACGGATTCACGCAGTTGGGCAATGAGCACGTGCCCATACCGAGACCATTCGAGCTTTTCCCGATATTCAGCCTTGATTTCGTGGGGTGCTCGATGGCTTCGCTCTTCGATATGGAACTACGTTTTAGACTCACAATGTTTGGTGCAGATGAGCCGTCAAGGTATCGAGTGCTTGGAAAGATCCAGATTGAGTCTCCTGGTGTCGGGCGCAATCCAGGAATGATGAGGAATTACCTGTCAGAATCCATTCCAACCGGAATGGTGTCTGGAATCGTGTTCAACGTCCCACGCAAAAGGTTCGACATTGATATGTTCCAGTTACACGTCAGATATCTACTGTTGGACACTAAAACCGGGTATCGGTCGCAGTATCACTCGCTGTCGGCATTGGCTGTAATTGTGTAAGACAAATCTGCCTAACGGACGTTGATTGTGCCTGAATTACAGCAATGTGAAGTATTGTAAAGTAAGCGAAACTATATCTGTTCCAATGGTTTATATTATGTCTATCTTGGCTTCGGTTTTAAGGAGATAAGATAATGAAAGTTCTTCCGTCAATAGCGTTCAACGAGTTCAAGGGTTCCGCAGGGGATGTGACCGCGAGGGTATCGAAAGGCCGTCAGGTTCTTTCGTCACGCTGTCAGCATTCTCACGTCAAGACGGAATCACAGGCAGTAAGCAGAAACAGACTTACATCCATATCGAGGTCGTTTCGCAAGTTGAGCGACAGCCAGATGAAGGAATGGGTGGTTCTCGCCGAGAGGATGAAAGGCATCTCGACCTTCGGCAAGGCGGCGGAGCTGACGGCGCACAATGCGTTCGTGCGCATCAATACCAACCGAGCCCTCGCAGGGATGCCAATGCTGGAGTCGGCTCCTATCTATACCTCGGATGTCCCGGAGGTGGACTACGATGATTTTTGGGTGACTCCGGACAGGATCATATTCGTGGGACTGAACCAGCCGTCGGAGCATCACAGACTTGTGGTGAAGATGTCGCAGACCACGAGCACAGGTGTGTCTTCTGGGTGGAACAATATCGTCATCATCACACCTGCGTTCTCTCCTGATTGGGGAGACGCGGACATCACCGAGGCTTATCTTGGCCGAATAGGGTTTGCTCCAGTCCCCGGGCAGAAGTATTTTCTTTCGTTCTGGTGGATGGACACGGAGACGGGGTTCACGGGAGAGTCGATGGCAGTCTCCACGATTTGCGGCGAGCTTTCCAACGTGAACAAGGAGCTATACAAGGTTCGCCCACGGATGAACTTCTCCGATGCGGTCTCGGACGCCAACTCCCCGTTCAAGGATATAAGGCTTGAGCTTTCCGGGAGTCCGGTTATGGTGACCTCTTCCGGAGAATACGGCTTCCTCGGCAACGGTTCGTATATGTACATTGATTTCAATGATGCTGACTTTCCCCGCTCCGAGGTGGACTGTTTCCTTATGGGAAGAGGACTGGGAAAATGCAAGTATGAGATCTCGTGCGTCGAGCACTCCGTCAAGCCTCTAGTTGGCGTGGACGGATACAGGAGGCGCATCGCTATATCAAGGCGAGGCGAACAGTATCTGAGGGAATTCGAGGTGTTCGGCACGGCGGCGGATGTGGCGGTGAATGTAATCAGAGGATGACGACATGAAGGCATTGGCGAACAATTTCGGAGTTGCGGAGATTGAGTTCCGTGACTGGCAGGGAAAAGGGCTGGTGATTCTCAACGGCGTGGTCAATATCGACACGGACAATGAGAAATACAAGGCTGCGGAGATTTTGGAGATTACGGTTCCGGATTTGAGCATCGGCAGAAGTGCGGTGACCGCGGTATTTCTGAGATCATCAAAGGCGGACGGCGCGAGCACGATTGTGAAGTCCTGGATAAAGGATGTGAGGACTATATGCGTGGAAAAGTTGCCGGAGTTTGACGAGTTCGGGCCGCTGACTCTGTATTTCGCATCGGCTTATGTCACGCTCGGCCATAGGATGGACTGCCCTCTGAACACAGTCCTTAGACCGTCAATCGTAAATGGAACGAGCGGCAGCCAGTCAGCCACAGACACGAAGGGCGTAGTCACCGAGCATTGGTGTTACCTGTACATCTGCTTCAGCAAGTTCGCGGGGGCGGACTACAAGGATGCCTTCGAGTGTTCGGTGGATGGACTGCCTGAGGACATCGACATCACGTTCCCGGTGGTGACGGCAAGCGCATATTCCTACACGTTCGGGACTCCTACCTCAGTCTGTAGGCTAAAGGGAAAGACGTTTTCCTGCGAGGGACGGCTTGCGTTCGGAGAGGGCTCCAATCAAGGGGACTTCATCAGCATTTTCATTGTCCGGAACGGTGCCGACAAAACAGCTATCGAAGGGAACACCGCTGATGCGGACTCCGATTCAGATGACATCAACCAATAATATCAATACTATTGTTCAACCATTTTAAAACCATTTTATTATGAAGTACATTCCATCAATCGCCTTCGAGGAGATATCAGGCTCGGCGAAGGGCGTGACCGCGGCTAAGGTCCGGGGGCGCAAGTACATCCGCAACCGTGGCTACGGAGGCGGTTTCAAGACGGCGGCGCAGTCTTCCGTCAAGGCAATCTTCAAGCAGCTCTCGCAGGGCTGGAAGGGTCTCACCAATGCTCAGATCCTCGCTTGGAACGCATTGGCGAACACGCAGAAGGGCAAGTCCGTTCTCGGCACGTCGAGCAAGATCTCAGGAGCGAACCTCTATTCGAGGCTGAACTTCTGGATCGTCAAGGCCGGTGGTGCAGCGCTATCCACTCCACCTGTGCTTACGGGTGTCGATGCGCCTTGCGAGGCTGACCTGTCGCTCACCGCGGCGAACTTCCATTTCCAGCTGCCAGATCCGCCGGCAGAAAAGGACGACCTCAGGCTGGTCATTATGGCGTCGGCTCCGCAGAGCAAGGGCGTGACCAGAGCCTACAGCAAGGCAGTGAGCATCGGCGCTCCGAGAGCCATCGTAGACGAGCAGATCGGCATCCTTGCCGACTACAAGGCGGTTCACGGGGAGGTTTCGGCAGCCGCACCGAAGGTGTTCCTGAAGTATTTCTTCATCAACGTCAAGACTGGCGAGAAGTCCGGCGAGATGCTCGGGGAGATTTCGCTTTAGCCATCGTTTAGTTCATCATCGCCCCGTCACTTGGAATCGCTCGGCATTCGGAAGTGTTTCCGAATCTGCAAAGTCAGTGACGGGGCTTTGTTTTTCTCTTATGATTAAGAAATCAAACAAACTGATAATACTCAACATTATGAAATCAAGCGAGAAAGCATATTCGTTGATACGGCAGTTCGAGGGGCTGCAACTAAAGGCTTGCAGGTGTCCTGCCGGAGTCTGGACTGTCGGATATGGGCATACATCTGGAGTAGAGCCAGGTATAGCCGTCACGAAAGAACAGGCTGAGGCGTTCTTGCGGCAAGACATTGTTGCGATCGAGAATGTCGTCAATGCGGAGTGTCTGAATCTTCGCCAATGCCAGTTAGATGCCCTGGTGTCCTTCGTGTTCAATGTCGGAGGCGGCAACTTCCGTAAATCCACTCTATTGAAGAAAATCAAGGCGAATCCGGATGACAACTCGATTATGGACGAGTTCCGCGGTGGGTGTATGCGAAAGGTGTTGTGTTGCCTGGACTACAGAAACGCAGACTTGCTGAGATGAGACTTTATTTTTCGGAGGACTGAGATATGGAGACATTGACATTCATCGGAACTTACATCATCCCGTTGTTAACTGCGGCGATTGGTTGGATTGTAGGTTCACGTAAGCGGAAGAACGACTTTCTAAAAGATTTGCAGGCTTCAATAAACCTTTTGTCTGCGGAGAACAAACGCCTATTGGAAGAAATCACCAACGCTAATGCCGAGATTGTGGCCGTCAGAAAGGAGAACGAGGAGTTGAAGGCTTCCGTTGATAGGCTATGCACGGAGAACTCTCAGCTGAAGGACGAAGTCCGGCAGCTGAGGGAACAGATCAGGCAACAGAAATGAATAAAGGCAGGTCATCGTTGTAGCTGATGCCTGCCTTTTTCAGACGCTTGCGGTCATAGACCTTTTTCGACTTGTGGGTGATTGATCTCATCAGGATCTGTTTACCGTACCTCTCGATTTCTTCCGCTCTTGAAGCCCTGCGGTTAGCCAGAAGAAAGTCCTTTTCTGTGATACGCAGTTTCTTGTTCTTCATATGTTGAATATATTTCTGCCCACAAAGTTAATACAAATCATT
>DBKH01000064.1:0-51663 GCA_002297815.1 Bacteroidales bacterium UBA755
CATCCATACTATTCCTTGCCGCTACTCTTACCTTGGGTGCCCAGGATGCAAGGCAAAGAACCGTAGAAACCGTTGTGGCTGACGTGCTTGCGGCAATGCCGGCTAACAATTCATCGGATTTAAACGCTCAGATGGCAGATCTTGCAGCCGCAGCCCCTTCTTCGGTGGTGGAAACTGCCAAAATGCTTAAACCTGCAGGGGAAGGCGTGCGGAACAATCTTTATGAATATGCCCTCACAGGTCTCGCGAATTATGCCTCGGCCAATCCTTCGTGTGTTGACAAGGTCCGCGAAGGATTCTCGCAGGCCATAAAGATCACCAACGACATCAACAACAAGGCTCTCCTGTTGAACTTGCTCCGTCAGATCGCTAAACCTGCGGACGCCCCGTTGTTCAAGGAATATGTCAACGATCCTGCACTCGCCTCCACAGCCATAGGTGCTCTCGTGGATATTCCCGGTACAGAGGATTTGATTCTTGATCTCGTGAAGGAGGGTAGCGCTGACAGGAAACTGTTGGCTACGGCCGCAGCGGAGAAAGGAGTCACGGCAGCAGAACCTTATATTCAGAAATGGATCATTCCGACCGTTTTGAACTCCACGATGCACGACAACGCCTACTTTTCCGCGCTTGCGGCCATCGGCTCCAAGTCATCTCTGAATATTCTTAAAGAGAACTCGACTCCGGACTATGCCGCTCTGGCCGTGAGACTTGCGGATGGTTCCAAGAGCAAGGCTGTCGCTAAGGCCGCCAAGGATCTGATGACTTCAGAGGTGTCCGCCTACAAGTCCGCTGGAGCTCTGGCACAGATGAAGAACGACCCTTCCAAGGCGGTGAAGGTTGTAGCCTCCGCTTTGAAGAGCGACGACATCAAGTACAGGAACTCCGTGATTGACAATGCCACTTCGATTCTTGGAGCGGGGAATCTGGTTCCGCTGTTCACAAAGAACTTTGAAAAACTCTCCTCACCGGCCAAGGTTGATGTGCTCAATTGGTTCGGGAACAACAAGATCTCATCTGTGTCAGACATCGTTCTCGGTTCGTTCTCCGAGGGCGTGGACGTTGCTTCCGCTGCCATCACCGCGGCAGGGAAAATCGGTGGAGACAAGGCTGCTAAGGCTCTTGTGGAGCAGCTTGGCGGGCAGTACAATGCCGCTGCTTTCACTGCTTTGAAGTCATTTCAGGGTAACTATCAAGAAGAGCTCCTCACCGCTCTTGACGGTGCTAAGGACAGCAAGACCATTGTCCGCATTCTCGGCCTCGTGATGGCCAGAAGGATGACTGCAGCGGCTCCGAAGGTATATTCATTGATAGATTCGGATGATGCCGAGACTTCATTGATTGCGAAATATGCGCTTGCTAACATTGTCGGAGTCCAGGACATTGACAAGGTCGGAACATTGCTTGACAACGCTTCCGTTTCAGATGAATTAGCGTTGCAGAATGCCCTGATCGCTGCTGTGCACACTCTCGCTCCAGCAGAGCAGTATGCTAAGGTAAGCGCTCTGATGAAGAAATCTAAGAACTCCACAGCTTACTATCCTGTCCTTGCCGCCACCGGCACTGACGAGGCTGTGAACGATCTGGCCGCTGCTTACGAGGCCGGTGATAAATCCGCTTTTGCTTCCTTGTTGAAGATTGACAATTTCAAGGTGGCTTCGGTTCTTGTCAAGATCGCTGGCTCGGACGCAAGTCTTGCCGACGTGGCTGTGAAGAGATATTCTTCACTTGTCTCACAGTACGAGACCAACCTTGACAAGAAACGTATTGATTTCGCCAAGGCTCTGGATCTTGCGCAGACTCCGGCAGTGAAGAAGTCCATCCTTAAGTCTTTGGCTTCCGTGCCGACCATGAAGGCGTTCCTGCTTGCTGGTAAGTATTTGGATGACAATGATAAAGGTGTTAGACATTCGGCAGCCGAATGTGTCAGGACAATCGCTTCCAAGACCAAGGAGGAGATCAACTATGCTGATTTGAAAACCAACCTTGACAAGGCGGTCGTGATCTTCAAGGCCGCAGGTGGCGCTGATGACGGTTACGCTGTCGATGAGATAAGCAAGATTCTCAGCGAGGCCGAGCCTTCTCCGATCTCGCAGTTGACTGAAGAAGAGAAAAAGCAGGGATTCGAAATGCTGTTCGATGGCACGAATCTGGACAAGTGGCAGGGTGACATGGAAGGTTATACTCCAGTCAACGGAACGATCTATGTGTCAGCTAACTACGGCAGCACCGGCAACCTCTACACAAAGAAGGAGTACCGCAACTTCGTCTATCGTTTCGAGTTCTGCTTCCTGCGTGAGGGCGTGAACAATGGTGTGGGTGTCAGGACACCGATGGGTGTTGACGCGGCCTATGACGGAATGTGCGAGGTTCAGATTCTTGACCACGATGCACCTATGTACGCCAAACTTCGTGAATATCAGGTTCACGGGTCTGTTTATGGCGTGATTCCGGCCAAGAGGATCGTTCATAAGCCTCTTGGGGAGTGGAGCACCGAGGAGATCCGTGTCGAGGGAGACAACATCAAAGTTACTGTAAATGGAGAGGTTATTCTTGAAGGCAACATCCGCAAGGCATGCAAGGGTCACAATGTGGCTCCTGACGGAGGCAAGAAGAATCCTTACACCGTTGATCACAAGAACCATCCAGGAATGTTCAACAAGAAAGGTTACATCTCATTCTGTGGCCACGGTGAGGGACTGAAGATCCGTAACGTCCGCATCCTGGATCTCGGTGACAAGAAATAGTGTTCCGGTCGCTGAGCCAATCGAAATACCGAATTGCCAGAGATTGGTCGCTCACTTGTCGAAGCGCCCGGAGTGAGGATAACCTAGAATTATCACATATAGAAAGAACAGGAAGCCTCTAACCTGAATTTTGCACGTTACCAAAATTCAGAACAGAGGCTTCCTGTTCTTTGTTAATTATTAATTTGCGATTAACGGTTTTACGTTCACTTGAGATCAACGGAATGGGTAAGCTTGCCGTCGGTGTCGTAGATCTTGACGGCGATGCTTTTGGCGTTCACGGTGATCTCCATCCTTTGCCATTGGCCGTTGGTAATGACTGGGAACTTGGCGTCGGTCGAGCCAACCTCTCTGAAGGTATATTCATGGACATGACCGCTGAGCATCAGATCGACTCCGGCATCGTTGAGGAGAGGCAGAAACTTCTGGGACATATTCAGGTTGCCGTGCCATGCGTCCTTGACCTGCGGAGGGATGTGGCTGAACACGATGCGCCTTTCTGCGTTCTTCCAGTCATTGCTTTCGACAACGCCCTTTAGCCATCTGGCCTCCTGGTCGAGGTACGGCTCAGAGCAGAGCCTTCCTTGGTTCTCGATGTCGTTGTCAACCTTGTCCTCACCGCTGTCCATCACAAGGAAGAGGAACTTGCCGTACTTGAACGTGTAGTAAGGTCCGTGCTCAGGGAAATCAAAATATTCAGAGATTCTGAGTGCATCCTTGCCTCTGTACTCGTGGTTTCCTCTGGCCATGTAGAGAGGGGTCTCGTTCGCGAAGAGGTCACAGGCAGGCTTTAGGTAGTGCCTTACGATCTTGTCGCTGTAGGCAAGGTCGGAGGTCATGTCTCCGTTGAACACGACAAAGTCGAATTCCTTGTTTTTCTTCTTGTCCTCGAATAGCTTACGAAGAAGGGAATCCTTTGCGTGCACATCGTTGACAACAGCGAACTTAACCTCGTTGTAATCCTCCTTAAGGGTTGTCGCCTTAGGCAGATTGACCTTGTAGGCCGGTGCACCTGAACCTTTTCCGTAGGCAATGTTGTAGTTGTTATGGTAGTCCTGCACAGCGGTCATCATCACCCTGTAGCGGTAGCTCGTGCCTGGTTTCAGTCCGTCAACCGTCACCTTGTGGATCTTGCCGATGGGCTTCAGTCCGTGGCCCCTCATGTCGTAGTACTTTGGCCTGTCGTTGTAGTAGAAATTCTCATCATTGTCCGGAGCGATCTCCACCCATGCCACCGCATCCACATCAGTAATCCACATCACCGTGAAGCTGTCGGTCGTGACATTCTGAAGATAGGGCCCGCACACGATCTTCGCGCTGACTGGCCCGTTCTGAGCCATCGCCAAAAACGGCAGCAACGCCAGAACTACTATTAGAAGATACTTTTTAATATTCATAAATCTTGTTGTTTATCAGTTATGAATCAATTTATTTCTCGCCCGTGTACATCCGGCAGATGCCGAGGGTGAAGGCTTTGTGGGCAACGTTGCGGAAGCCAGCGGCCTGCATCGTAGCCATGAACTCCTTCTTGCCGGGGAAGGCAGCGACGGAGGTGGGAAGGTAGGCGTAGGCGGCCTTGTCTCCGGAAACCTTTCCACCGATCTTCGGGAGGATGTGGAGGAAATAGAGGTCGTAGAACCAGCGGAGGATCTTGTTTTCGGGTCGGGACAGCTCAAGGATCACGAGACGACCACCGGGTTTGAGGACACGCAGCATCTCCTTCAGGCCTTTCGGCCTGTCCTCGAAGTTCCTGATTCCGAACGCTATGGTGACTCTGTCGAAGGTGTTGTCGGGGAAGCGGAGGTTCTCTCCATCTCCTTCCTCGATGCTTATCATCTCGTTCAGCCCAGCCTTGCCTACTTTCTCACGCATCACGGCCAACATGCCTTCGGAGAGATCCACACCTGTGACATGGCCTCCGGTCGCTGAGCTTGTCGAAGCGTTTGTCGAAGCGTCGGTCACTTCGACAGGCTCAGTGACCGCGTAAGTTGGTCGTTGAGCCTGTCGAAACGACCGTGTCAACGCCTTGGCGATAGCAATCGAGAAATCCCCCGTCCCGCAGGCCAGATCAAGCACCTGGACAGGAGCCCTAGAGTCCACGATCTGTTTCAGGGCCTTCTTTCTCCAGATTCTGTCAATGTCAAGTGATAGTATGTGATTCAGTGCGTCATAGTCCCCAGCGATGCTGTCGAACATATTCCTGACTTTTGATTTTGTCGGCATATTCTTAGAAAATTAGAAATCCCGCTCCGGTGAGGATGGAGAGGATGAAAGTTGAAATTACAAGAAGCGGCAGCATAGGGTCTAGAGCTCGTTCGCTTCGGGTCCATGTACCGTGCAAGTGCTTGACGTACAGCGGTAGAGTGATTACGAACATGAAGTGACCCAAAGCGAAATTATAGGCAGTGCAGAAAGTGAGCAGCAGCGTCCAGCCTAGAACAATCAGAATGGTCTGGTATATTCTTGCACCTTTTATTCCGAGTTTGATAGCCACGGTCACACGATTCACCGCATCCGTCTTCATGTCTCTTATGTTGTTGACATTCAGCACACCGATACTGAAGCAGCCGATGGCCGAAGCAGGAAGCAGCATGATCAGCGAGGGCAGTTCCCTTGCTGCGACATAGTACCCGCCAAGCACTGACACGAGGCCGAAGAATATGAACACGAACACATCCCCAAGCCCTCTGTATCCATAAGGATTCTTCCCCAATGTGTACTTCATTGCACCAACAATCGCTGCTGCGCCAAGCACCTCCAGACAGATTGACTCTGTTTTGAATATGTCCCCGAATGAAACCTGAATCATCGCTAGACCGGAAACAATGCAAAGGCCAACGAATATTCCGATGAGTATTTTGATGTCCTTCACGGACATCTCTCCGCTTCCCAGAGCATACTGAGGGCCTTGACGTTCGTCTGTGTCGGTTCCATTCAAGGCATCGCCAAGTTCATTGGAAAGGTTCGAGAGAATTTGGAGGCAGACCGTAGTAAGGAACACTAGCACTGCTGTCCATGGGCTGACTCTAAATTTGCTAGCGGCAAGGCATACGCCAAGTGCCACCCCAGCCAAAGACAACGGCAGCGTTCTTAACCTCATGGATTTTATGCAGGCTTTCAGTGTCACGTTTAATAATTATTTGATATTGTTAAACAAAGATACTCATATTATCGAAAATATTCATAACTTTACAATTCTTGATTGGGGTAGCTCATCTTGTTTGAGCCGCCACTTTGAGGGAAAGAATAGAATTTTAATATTTAAAGAATATGAAACGTAATTTGTTGATTTTTACAGCTGTGGCTGCCTTTGCTGCAGTTGCGTGCGGTCCTAAAGTTTCAGACAAGACCGCTTTTGAGGGTACTTTTGAGGCCAATGCTCCTCAGGAGGTGAACATCAAGATCAAGGAACTGGGGATTGACACCACGGTTACTGTGACTGACGGCAAGTTTGCGGTTGAGCTTCCTGTATGCAAGACATCCACGGCCAGATTTACAGGAGGAGACTTCAAGTCAGAGTTCATCTCTGACGGTACTCCACTGATTGTCACCGTGAAGGCTGATGGGACGTTGAAAATTGTCTCGAAGACCCCGGCTGTTTCCCTTCAGGAGAAGAAAAACGCATTTGAGGCCACTCTCGGTGAGGCTAGAACCAAGGCACAGGCCCGTCTAGACTCTCTCGGAGAGGCAGGTGACGAGGCTGTTCGCACGAAAATCTACAAAGACTACGATGCTGCCACCACTGATTGTAACAGGCGGCTGTTTGAGGAGAACAAAGATAATTGTCTTGGAGCAATGGCTTTGAACATGCTACAGTACAATCTAGATTTGGCTCAGGTGGACTCGATGCTGAACCTGCTTGATCCATCCCTTGCAGAGACTCAAACTGTCTCCATGTTGAGGAAGGCGGTTGATGCCAAGAAGAACACCGCTGAAGGCAAGATGTTCACCGATTTCGATATTGATGGCGTGAAGCTTTCTGACTATGTAGGCAAGGGCAAGTACGTCCTCGTTGACTTCTGGGCATCATGGTGCGGCCCTTGCAAGAGGGAGATTCCTAACATCAAGAAGGTCTATGACAAGTACGCTGGCAATGATTTCGATGTTCTTAGCGTAGCTGTTTGGGATCAGCCTCAGGCTTCCATTGACACTGCCAAGGCCTACGGTGTGAACTGGAATGAGATTATCAATGCCCAGACCATTCCTACCTCGATCTACGGCATTCAAGGCATTCCTCACATCATTCTCTTCGGTCCTGACGGAACTATCCTTAAGAGAGACCTTCGTGGAGAGGGCATTGAGGAAGAGGTCGCCAAGTACGTGACAGCCAAGAAGTAAGATGGCGCTTCGGAACGTTCGATGGTCTCTTAACCTCTTATATTCAGCGCTTTGAGCGAAAAGAACCTTTCTGTCAGGGAGAAAATCGCCCTATTTCCACATTCCCCGGGGGTCTATCGTTACTACGATGCCTCGGGGAAGGTGATTTATGTGGGTAAGGCCAAGGATCTGCACAAGAGAGTGGCGCAGTATTTCGTGCCACCGGAGAGACTGAACGTGAAGACCAGGATTCTGGTCTCGAAGATCGCTGACGCGCAGTTCTCGGTCGTGGACTCGGAGGCCGATGCTCTGTTGCTGGAGAACAACCTCATCAAGCAGTACAAGCCTCACTACAACATCCTGCTGAAGGATTCAAAGACATATCCTTGGATTGTCGTTACCAACGACGAGTTCCCAAAGGTCTTTCTTACTAGGCGCGTGGACCGGAAGAGCGGTACCTATTTCGGGCCTTACAGCTCGGTATCACATGCGAATTATCTGCTAGAGTTCTTCCGGAAGAACTATCCGCTTCGCTCCTGCAACCTGAAAATCACCGGTGACGCCATCCTCCGGGGCAAGTTCCGACCGTGTCTGGATTTCCACATCGGCAAGTGTAAAGGCTGCTGCGTGGGTGCTGTCAGCAAGGAGGAATATTCATCCTACATAACCGAGATCACTCGTCTGCTCAAAGGCGGGGTGAATGAGATAATTCGTGAATATGAAGCCGAGATGAAGCGTGCGGCCTCAGAGCTCCGCTTCGAGGAGGCGCAGGTCTGCAAGTACAGGATCGAGTCGCTGAAGAAGCACTACTCGCATTCTATAATTTCCTCTGCCGCTGACACCTCCTGCGATGTGTTTTCGTTGGTGTTCGACGGACAGGAGGCTTTCGGGAACTTTCTCCGGGTGCGTGGCGGTTCTGTTATCCAGTCCCTGAATCTGGGCTTCAAGATGAACATCGAGGAGGAACAGGCGTCGGTTCTCAGCACGTTCATTGCTGAAATTGAGTCAAAGTTCGGAGCATTGGCAAAAGAAGTCATTGTTCCATTCAAGCCGGATGTTGAGATTGCCGGCATCGAGTTCCGCATCCCTGCCCGTGGCGACAAGCTCTCTCTCCTCGAACTGAGCGTCAAGAATGCCAAGGAATATCTTTTCAACTCCATCAAACAGAGGGAGCACACCGATCCCGATGAATATCGTCGCATGGTTCTAGAGGATCTACGCAAGGCCTTGGGAATGAAGAACCTTCCTACCCACATCGAGTGTTTTGACAACTCCAACATCCAAGGGACCAACCCTGTGGCTTCCTGTGTCGTTTTCCGTGATGGAGTGCCGTCCAAGAAAGATTACCGCAAATTCAAGATCAAGACGGTGATCGGAGCCAACGACTTCGCTTCGATGAAGGAGGTCGTCAACCGCCGCTACTCCATGATGCTGGAGGAGGCTCCGGACGATCTTCCGCAACTGGTTGTGATTGATGGAGGAGAAGGTCAGCTAGAGTTCGCCCGTCAGGCTCTTGCTGAGTTGGGTTTGATGGACAAGTTGATGGTCATCGGCCTTGCAAAACGCATGGAGCTAGTGATCAGGGTGAACGACCCTTATCCGCTGTTCCTTGACCGTAACTCTCAGGCCCTTAAAGTCTTGATGCACATCCGCGACGAGGCCCACCGCTTCGGAATCACCTTCCATCGCAGCCTCAGAAGCAAAGCCCAGATCCAGAGTGCTTTAAGGGAAATCAAAGGAGTCGGTGAACAGACCGAGAAACGTCTTCTCATGCATTACGGCTCCGTTGCCCGCATAGCTGCTGCCCCCTTGGAAGACCTCTCCAAACTTGTCTCCCCGACCCTCGCTGCTGAGATCCTCAAGGCTCTGAATGACAACTGATGACATATTCAAGAAGTTTTGAGACCCTTTCTCCGAAGACATCCTCTGCGAACAGCTTCCAAGTTTCCGCTCGCTCCTTATTTCAGATATCGCTCGCGGATCCAGACATCCAAAAAGAGATCATAGACTTGATAGACACCACGGTTGTGGGTGATCAGCCCCTTGTCAAGCAGCCCTTTGACAGCGGAATTGACTGAACTTGCTGATGTGAGGGAATATTTCCGGACAAAGGATGCTGAGGTGATGTTCTGTGCCTTGCGCTCTCTTGAAATGGCGAGCAAGACCTGCTTCTGCTTTTCCGGTAACTGGTAGATTAAATCTTCGTAAGTTTCTGAACTAAAGTCAATAATGTAGTTAATTGCCTCAGCAAGACTGCTCATGTGACATTTTTCTCCTTCTTTGGTTCTCATAAAGAGAGTATTCATGATCTTCTGAAGATAGAAGGTAGTGCCGTCAAATTCGTTGTACAGGGCTGGGACGACATCAACATCCAGATGCTTTCCATATTCTTCAAACAGTTTGTCACAGAATTTTGAATATTCCGACATCTCGATTCGTGGAAGGTTGAGGATTGTGGCACTTTGATAGAATGGTCTTGCGGATGATGTGAACATAGCTCCCATCATCTCTCTCTGTGAGCCGGAAAAAATAAAATTGGCGTTAGTACAATACTGGACGTATGTCCTTATGGTGGCTTCAACATTCTTATCGTCATATTTCAGAATCTGTTGGAACTCATCAATAGCAACAAGGCAGGGCTTGCCTGAATCCTGAATGTACTTGAATATTTCATCAAGAGTGACTCTCGAATTCTTGATGTCTCCAATCTCAACAGTCCATGACGGAACACCAGCAGCATCATAGGATATCCCAGCCTTGAGTGAGGTCAGGTCACCGATAAACTTTCCCCACGCTTTCTCTCCTTTAGGCTTTAACTGTTCAAGAATTGTTTTACCCATCTTGTCGGCCATTTCAGCCAACGATCTTGTTGAATACACATCTATGATGAAAGTGAGGTAGTTATCCCTTACTTCCTTTTGTGCGAAGCAGTGCCGTATAAGGTCAGTTTTTCCATAACGTCTCGGGGAGATCAGAGCGATGTTGTTGCCATTGGTCAGCAGTTCCACAACTTCCCTTGTTTCTTTGACCCTGTCACAAAAATATTTGGCCCCAGCATAGCCAGTAGTGATGAATGGATTTATCATATTCACAATATCTTATGCTGCAAATATAGTATTTTATCATTTTATGATAATCATTTTATGATAAAATTTTTCCCTTACTGAGAACAATTGATCTTATCATTGATTACCAGCCCCATTTATTTGCCACACCCTCAGCCTCAATGAGTGGCGCTTAATTACTTGAACATCAGCATAAAGCCATAATGTCTTTAGTCGAGTTAACCTAAAGGCATTCATTTAATGCATTGAATATCACTATCTTTCTCGACACACAGTCCTATTATTATCTTTGCTCCGGAGCCGTCCTCACAGGTGTTGTCATCTGCGAAAATATTGCTATATTAGCACCGTTTTAGGCTGAATGGCCCAGAACATACATATTAGGTGAAAGTGTTTTCGCACTGTCCTTTAACAGAAATCTGACAGTTTCCATGAAAGTAAGGATAAACGACAACACCATTTCATCTGTATTCGCTTGCGTGTACCCTACACTCAACGATACAGGTGTGGGGATTGTTTCTGTTTATTTATTCCAACATATTCAGAGTGCCAAGGTGATAGGAGGAAAAAATGTTTATTCGGGTGTGAAGGCAGAGTGTTGTGGCTAAATCGGTGGTTTCTTTGGGGGTAAGACGTGAAATATTTCTGTTTTTTAAGAATCTTATAAGTTTCTTTATCGTTTTTTACGTTGATAATTGCGATATTGCGGATGGATTCCGGCACGTGTTCGGGGTTTTGTGACCAATCAAGAATTAACGCAACTTCAACTATGGAGATTTCAGAGGCAATCGGGCCCGTCAGGAGGGAGACTGATGACCAGACAACCATTAACCAAAAGACCATTGACCAGAAGACCGTTGGCCGTGACTTAAGCGGCCAGCGGATCGTTGGTCAGGATGATGTTTAATTACGAGGAGGAGTATCTGAACTCCCCGGAAGGAAAGATTCTGTACCATTATCGTCTTCAGGAGGTCGAGACGGCCGAGCCGCTCGGTGATCGGATGTCATTCTATCTGTTGGAGTTGTCGAGGATAATGCGCTACACGGATGAATATGACAGCCCGGTTGCTGCGTGGTGCAGGATATTCAGAAATTTCGCTATCTTTGCCAAATCAAGGTCGGAAAAAGATGCGAGGTTCAGTAAGTTGGAAAGGGCGATGCGCGTGAGCGGCCTTGACGACGAGGAGATTGATAACTATTTCAGTGATATGATGACAGAGAAAGAAATGCGTCCGTACATCAAAGGTGCCGAGCAGCAGGGCTACCGCAAGGGTTTTAAGGCAGGAACCGAGCAGGGTAGGGCTGAAGGCGTTGAAGAGGGCATAGAGAAAGTCGCCAAGTCTTTGTTGTCATTAGGCATTCCGGTAGAGCAGATCGGAATTGCCACCGGCTTGTCTTCCGAGAGGATTGAGGCCTTGAGATAGGTCAAAAAGATAGGTCAAAATAAAACAGCGGATTTTAATAACGAGCAAAATCCGCTGCTTTTTTCTGACCGCTATTCAGCGGTAATATTGTCGATATTCTATAATTGGTGCACTTCGACAAGCTCAGTGACCAATTATCATTGGCTACCTTACAGTGAACCCGACTGGCTCACCGGAGGCGGAATCGGTGGCGACCCATAGGTGGAAATCACCGGGTTCCACGACATATTCATTGTTGAGGTTCCAGAAGGCGAGGTCAGCGACCGGAAGGGCGAACTCCACAGCAGAGGACTCTCCGGCATTCAGGGTAACTCTTTGGAAGCCTTTTAGTTCTTTGACAGGACGGGCGATGGAGCCGACGAGGTCACGCACGTAGAGATGGGCGACTTCTGTGGCGGCATATTCACCGCTGTTCTTGAGGGTGACTTTGATTTTGACCGTGTCGGAGACGGAATATTCACGCTTGTCAATGGATGGTGAGGTCGGAATATTCAAAAGTGGTGTAGCTCAAGCCATATCCGAACGGGAAGAGAGGGCCGTAGCCGCTGTCTAGGTAGTAGGAAGTGCAGCCGTTGGAGGTTTGACCGGCCTTGAGAGGAAGATCCATGAGGAGGGTTTCTGTGCCGGTGTTCGGACGGCCGGTGCTGAGGTGTAATCGGAAAGAACAAATGCAGCGAAATCGGCAAGAAGGGATATAGTAAGAACGGCAACAAGCAAGCAGTAAAAATGGCAACAACAGTACAGTGATATTGTTGAAAATAGGGAACTTTGCATCATGACCATTGAGCAAAGGAATCATGAAACAGGGAACCCGCCAATTTTACGAACGTATGTCGATTTACACAGACATCCACCGGCTCAGAGAGTCGGACCACAGATTAATCCAATGGATTGCCAACCATCTCGGACTCAACTTCAGGACTGTCCACAAGTATCTGAACATGAGTATGGAAGAGTATGAGAAGTATGCGGAGAGGTACGGACAGAAGCCCCGCGCGCTGGAGGAGTACAAGGACTTCATAGCCGACAGGCTCCGGTCTTTTCCGGACACGAGTGCCGCCCAGATGCACGACTGGCTGAAGGAGGCGCCCCCCTTCTTCCCGAACGTCTGCCCGCGTACCGTCTACAACACGGTGATGGAGGTGAGGGCCGAGGCCAACGTGAAGCAGAACTTCCTGACAAACAGACCTTACACGGACCTTGCGACCCTGCAGGAGCAGGCCGAGGCCTGGCTGAGCCGCACCGGCAACGCGATGGTTCACGCCACCACATGCAGGATCCCTTTCGAGGAATGGTGCCTAGAGTGCAGGGACCTACAGCCATATGTGGCGCTCCCGCTTCCCAAGGAAGAGGCCGGCCACACTGCCCTCAAGACCAACTGCGTGCGTTACAAAGGCAACATCTACTCCGTCCCGATCGGCACATACAAGGGGAAGGACACGAAAGTCAGGCTCGAAGAGCAGGGCGGCCTACGCAAGGTAAATCGCTTCATTTTCATGAGAAGTAGTATCACCCACTCCAAGTCTAAACGCAACATGTTCAGTGTCAGTGAGTGATGGATAATACATTAATTATCATATAGTTAGCACATTGCCTTGAGTTATAAATCGCCAAAGATATGTAGCTAAACTATTTATTAACAATGATTTACAAATCACACCCTACCTCCAGACCCAAAAGTTGAGAGATAGAACGACAATTTTGCCGCGAAGTGCCGTTGAACCCCTCCATTTGTCGGTTTTGAACGACATTATAGTCTAAAAATATTGTCAATTTCCTTCGGCACCGGAATGTCAACCCGTATCCTTATGAATTGAGGCCTCATGTCAGGGTACAAGCTGAAACAGACCCCTATAGCGGTCGCCTCGTGATGATGTAGGTGTGGATTTACGGAACGTCTTCATGTCAAAACCTATCCGAAGCGAATGTAAGGCTCATTCCCATGAAAAGCCTGTACTTTTGCCATAGAGTTTTTCAGCCCGGTCCGAATTCCAACGCCACAGATTCGACATGTGACAGAAAGCCTTTTGTAAGATTCTCACCTTCCATAATCCCTCCGCACTATTCGTCCGGTGAATTGCGCTCCGACCTGAGTGTATGATTTCTTCATTTGTCCGGCAAACAAAGCTTTCACCGGACAAAATATTGAATCAACCCGTGGCAAGCCATCAGCAAACAACCTCTTTGGCCGGCAGTGTTAACTTTGACGTTGGCGCGAAATAACATAATTCAGTCAACAAGACAGAGCCCATAAACCGCCAGACATTGACCAGAAGACCGTTGGCCGTGACTTAAGCGGCCAGCGGTCTTCTGGTCAAGATGATGTTTAACTACGATGAGGAGCATCCGAAATCCCCGAAAGGAAAGATCCTGTACCATTACAGGGTTAGATGCCAAATTCAGTTGCCCTGAATAATCGAACCAGCCACAATGTTGGCCACAAGGGCACGCAAGCGTCCCACACCGCCCTTGTCCTCTGGGTGAACCCTATGGGTCAACAGAACGATTGCAGTTTTGCTTTCCATGTCGATTACCACTGAGGTACCTGTGTAACCGGTGTGCATGATTGTGGTCTCAGGATTGAACAGATCCCCGCGAGGCCCGCTGTGGGAACTCTTCTTGTCCCATCCGAGGGCTCGTCCGACAGAAGGATCATTTTGTGACGGGATTGTTGCCATCAACCTTACGGTGGCCGGGCTGAGGATTCTGGTGGCTTCCAAGGCGTTCCCTTTTTTGTCCACTAGGCATCCGTTGTTCATGATTGCTGAACAAATTACAGATAGATCCTCAGCGTTTGAGAACACTCCTGCATTGCCGGAATTACCGCCCATTATCATGCGAGCCATCGGGTCATGAACCTGTGCCACCAACGGCTTCCCGTCAGATTGCACCTCGGTCGGAGCGCAGAGTCGGGCCAATTCAGCCGAATTGTCAACCGCTGGGGTGTAGATCAACGGGAAATAGCATGTGTGCTTTAGTCCGAGGACATCGAAGACATGTTCTTGGGCATATTCATAAAGCTTTTCTCCGGTCACTCTTTCTAAGATTCGTTGCAGGGTGACAAAGTTCAGGCAGCTGTACATGAAATCGGTGCCGGGACGGAAGTTTCTTTTGATTTCTGTTGCGATGTACTGCTCCATCTTTTCAGGATTGTTTCCGCCATATTCCTTGACAAACGTGTTTGCATTGATGTACGGAGTCAGACCTGAGGTGTGCGACAGAAGGTCTCTTACGGTGATGTCCACTGTCTCACCGCTTTCCGGATCCGTCCATGGTTTGAAATTGGGAATATACCTGTCCACGTTGTCGGTGAGGCGTACGTAACCGTTCTCTATCAATTGCATGAAGGCGAGAGTTGTGCCTACGCATTTGCTGACGGAGGCAAGGTCGAACATTGTTTCCGTTGTCATAGGCTCCACTGTCGGCACTACTGATTTGTTGCCGTAGGCTTTAAGATAGACGATGTCGTTTCCCCTTACCACCGAGAGGACGGCTCCTGGTATTTCCTTGGCTGCTATCGCATCATTGATGACTCTGTCAACCTGGGCAAGTTTTTTGGAATTCATTCCATGATGCTCAGGCGAATCGAGTTTCAATGCTCCTTGAGCAAATGCCGGAACCGCCAGTGCAACGGCCACAATGACTGTTAGTAACTTTCTCATTTTGAATATATTCATTTAATTAGTAACCGTTAAATACTAACTTGCTTCTCCATTGTCAAGTCTGCGGTAACTTATTTCTGTTATTAAAATATTAATGTGGCCATGATAGGGTAGTGGTCAGACACAAATGTCCTATTCATATACTCTTTGGTAATGGTTTCATATTCAGTGCAACTGCTGAATCCTTTGAACCAGATGTAGTCGATTATGTAATCTGCCGAGGCTTTACCCCAATCGTTGTAAGTGTTGATGTGATCGGTCTTGACGGCTACTTCGCGAGCGTTTTGCATCACTTTCTTGAGGTCATCGAACTCTGGGCGGTCAATCCTCATGTTGAAGTCACCGGTAAGGATCATTGGGTAGTTCTCTGGGTTGATGCCTGCGATCCTGTCCACAATGAGTTTGAGGCCATTCTTTCGCGCCTCCCAGCCGACATGATCAAGATGAGTGTTGACGTAGTAGAACTTCTTACCACTGGCCTTGTCTTTCATCAAAGCCCATGTGGCTGACCGGAAACAGGCAGCATCCCAACCTTTTGACGGTACTTCCGGAGTCTCAGAAAGCCAGAAAGTTCCCCATTTGATTAGTTTGATGGTTTTCTTGTTGTAGAAGATGGACATGTGCTCACCCTTGTGCTTTCCGTCCTCACGACCAACACCGACTGATTTGTAGTCTGGGCAATATTCCTCAAGGTATTTGATCTGGAAGTCGAGAGCTTCCTGAACTCCGAATATGTCAGGTCTCTGATCTGTAATCATCATCGCTGATGCCGGATACCTGTATTTCCACGAATTTGTACCATCATTAGCCGTCCCGACACGGATGTTGTAAGAAATCACTTTGATGTCTGCGGGCTTCCCGCTTTTAGCTGACAGGCTGAACGGCAGTGACATCATGACCGCCATGAGAATCAAAAAAGCTTTTTTCATGATAATATCTCTTTAGTTATTAATTCAAAACAATTTGTGGACTACAAATTTAACAAATTGTGCTAACTTTGCCTTGTGAATGATAAAATTAATCGGTGAATATTCCAGTGAATCCACCATGTCATTCAATAATCATCTGACAAAACATTGCGACTATGGCTGAAGAGACATTCAATGAATATGGCAAAGAGCGGGCGATTGATCTGCTTTTTGAGGGTAGTGGGTTCTCTCGCACGGAAAGAATTGGTTTTGAGTCTGGAGCTGGAAACACGCTGATTTCCGCCTCGCGGCTTTTCGTGGAAGGGATGGACTTCGACCTGACATATTTCCCACTCAAACATCTTGGTTACAAGTCTGTTGTCGCTGTCGCTGGAGAGATTTATGCCGGGATGGCTCATCCGAGGCTTCTTAACGTGAGGTTTGGCGTTTCCGCCAAACTGGACTTCGGCCACGTCAAGGAACTGTGGCAAGGAATAGTCACGGCAGCCAAGGAGCACGGCTTCAAGTCATTGGATCTGGATCTCGTTCCGTCTCCGAACGGCTTGACCATCAGTGTCTCGGCTGTCGGAGAGGAATTCAAACTGACAAAAGGACGCACAGTCAAGGCAAGGAGCATGGATCTTGTCTGTGTGTCGGGCAGTCTTGGGGCAGCCTTTCTTGGCCAACAAATTTTGGAACGTGGTAAAGAGGCTTTCGAGAAGGCCAAGGATGATTCCGCACAGCCGGATCTTGAGAAGTACAAGATGCTGATAGGCAGCTATCTCAAGCCGGAGTTGAACGCTGCGATTGTGAATCGCCTTGAGGAGGCTCAAATCTATCCATCAAACGGTTACCTTGTCGCCCATGGCCTTTCGGACGCTGTGAAGCGGCTTTCCCGTGACACTGGTCTTGGAGTAAAGATTTACGCTGACAAAATCCCTTTTGAAGGGAACAGTTTCGCTTCCGGCAAGGAACTGGACATAGATCCGATTTCCGCTGCGATGAACGGAGGTGATGATTTCAGGCTTCTGTTTACAATTCCGATTCTTTCAGCAGAGAAATTTCGCTGTGATTTCCAGACTTTCGACATCATTGGCCATCTAGCCCAGCCAGAGGTCGGTTCTGTCCTCGTCTCTCCGGATGGTTTAGAGCATCCTATTTTGGCTCAGGGTTGGAAGGAAGTCTAGACATTTTTTGTGTCTAAATGCTCATTGAGGTGAAATCAATTCAACTAATTGGCTGTTGCCCATGAAACCAATGCGATTCCTAATTCTAATCACTGCATTAATGTTGACTTTATCCTCCTGCGACACGGGGTTGTTCAGTCAGATGGATAAGGCCCTTGATGAGGTGGAGCAAGGAATGAGCTATGTCAACACCTTGAAAACCAGTGATGTGCAAAAGTTGTCAGATTGGTTTGATAGGAGAGGAGATGATGGACAGAAAGGAAGGGCTCTATACTGTCTCGGACGCAACCAATTCAATGATGGGGATTTCTCAGCAGCGATAGTCTCCTACACCAAGGCTCTTGAATATTCAGTCAAGGCGGCTGATACTCTGCGTGTCGCTAGAATCTGCTATGACATGGCGCACACATGTAACGCTTCCTGCAGCCCAACGGATGAGATGATGTACCTCGCAAGGGCGGCTGAGGCCTACAAGGTGGCAGGTTACATAAAGGAGTCACAGCAGGCTCTACTTGAAATTGGCCAGGCCGAATCAGGACTGGGAAGATACGGAGCCGCAGAAGACATATTCAAAAGTGTCCTTTTCGATGCTCATGAGATGCGGGACACTCTATTGGAGGCTCGCTGCCTTGAATCCTATGCCGCTCTTGCCATGAGCAAGGACACGCTTGACCCAGCGTTGGCGATTGACCTTTTAAGTCGCGCCGCGGATGAACTTGGCTTCCCGCTTTCGTATGCCGACAAAGGGGTTCTAGCCTACGCCTATTCGGTTTCTGGTCATCGGATTGAGGCTGAAAGATGGCTTTCTGAAGCTCGGTCCACAGCAGAGACAGACTCAGAAATGGCAGATGTGAATTTCAGGGAGTATCAGATTTTCTCCCGTTCAGGAGAGATCGGAAAGGCTTTGGCTGCCTTGGAAAAGGTCATGGAATATGCCAACCGAAGCCAGTCGGGAGCTCTTTCCGCTGCCGTGGCCGCAAGCCAAAGGGATTATATTCAAGGACGGGCAGAGGCTGACAGGGAGAGGCTTCATGCCGCCCGCCTGCAACTGTGGGTGCTGGCTCTTGGTTTCTTGCTCGCTCTTGCTGCTGTCGCGGCAGTGTATTATGTGCGTAAAGCAGAGGCACAGAAGAAACTAGACGCGGAAAAAGCTGAGACAGAAAAATTTATGAATATCGCGGAGGACTTGCAAGCCCGTCTTTCCAGACCAGTGTCCAAATCGGAACCAAAGGTTTTTGACAAGTTCAACGTTCTGGAACGTCTCTGTGAGCAGTACTATGTCTATGAAGGCACCGATAACCTCCAGCCGAAGATTCTCAAAGAGGTGAAATCAATAGTGGAGGGCCTCCGAAGCGACAAAAAAGTGCAAAAGGTACTTGAGAATATGCTCGATCAGACTATGGACAACGTGATGGCCCGCCTTCGTGGCGATTTTCAGTCTTGGAAAGAGGACGATTTCCGGCTGTTCAGCTTCACCGCGGCAGGATTCTCCAGCACTACGATCTCGGCCTTGATGGGCAAGGAGAAAGGTGTTGTCTATAACCGCGTCTGGCGTCTAAAAGGCAGGATATCCTCTTCTGATTCCCCTCAGAAGGAGTTTTTCCTCAGTGCTTTGGAGAAGAAATAGTTTAGAACACAATATTAGTATTTTTAAATATGAGGATTATTAAAAAATTGGCAACCATTGCGTTGACTTTCATTTCGGTAGGATGCACAGACCGGAGTGTCGGCGATGGCGAGTATCTTATTGAAGGATTCGTCAAGAATGTTCCCGATAGCACAGTCATTAATCTGCTTAAGAGCGAAGGCCGGATGATGTCTTTGGTCGCTGCTGACACAGTCATTGGTGGCCGTTTCGAGTTCCGTGACACAATCTCCGGAGAGGCTGCACGGCTCGGTATCTGTTCCTTCAGCGAAGGTTTTCCGAATCTGTCGCTTCCTGTTTGGGTAAAGCCCGGTGAGAAGGTTAAGATCACTGGAGAGGATAATCTGCTCCTGACATGGACGGTCAAGAGCCAAATCCCTGAACAGAAAACTGAGAATGATTTCCTTTCTGTACAATTTCCGGAAAAGAGGCAAGCCTTGGCCTATGCCGTTGAAGAAGCTGACATCTTGAGATACCTTAGAGGACTTCAAGGCGAGGAGAGACGTGCCGCATGGAGAAAAGTGGACTCGCTCAGACGACTTTATGAACCTCTTGACAGCATCGCTGAGCTTAAGGTTCTAGAATATATGAGGACAGCCCCTGTCTCAACACGTTGGATGGAAGAATTGGCGATGGTGGCCAGATCAATTCAGGGCGGCTACATGTCTTTTGACAATGATTTGATTCAGGAGCTATACTCACGTCTTTCTCCGGCTGACCTTGAGTCGGAATTCGGTCAGGTTATCTCCGCAAGCCTTAATCCTCAAAAAGTTGTCAATGTCGGGGACGCTATGGCGGACGGTGATCTTTACGATGTGGATGGGAATCTTCATCATCTAGCCGAGTTCACAGGAAAGTTCATCCTTCTGGATTTCTGGAGCCTTGGCTGTGGTCCGTGCATGCAATCTGTCCCAGAAGGAAACGAAGTCGCAAGAAAGTACTCAGACAAACTGGCTTTCGTCCGTGTGGGCCTTGACCCTAAGGACACGTGGCTTAAGGCTGTAAAGGAAAAGAAATCCGATTGCTATGAGTGGAATGAACTTAAGTCTTGGGGTATTGGCTTGACAGCATCTTATCAGGTGAGCGGCATCCCGCATTTCGTCCTAATCTCCCCGGAAGCTAAGGTCATCGACACATGGACCGGCTACGGCAAAGGCTCCCTCCATTCTAAAGTCCAAAAGTACTTAGAGGTTAAATAAAATCAGCGGTTGTCGTGGCAGTCAACTAATTGATTGCCAATCGATAAAAGAATGTGCTCCTACCATAAACCGGCAGGAGCATATTCTTTTAATAATCTGATTGTCAGTCGCTTGTCTGCTACGGCTCAGGGTGGCAAGGCGTTAGTCGTTGTTCATCTGCGTGATGTCCGGCTTGTAGCGCTCAGAGTCACCGATGAGCCACTCTGCATAGTAGTCGGCCATGCGCCAGAAGAAGTATTCATTCATGTCTCCGAAGCCATGACGTTGGCCAGGAAGAATGAGCATGTCGAACCTCTTGTTGGCCCTGATCAGAGCGTTGACCACACGGATGGTGTTGGCCGGATGCACGTTGTTGTCGATGTCTCCGTGTACGAGCATCAGGTGGCCTTTTAGGTTACCAGCAATCTCTGGGTTGGTCTTGATGCTATAGACGAACGTGGTGTCACCCTTGTCGATCTTCTCAAGAACTCCATGATGCTGCTCGCTCCACCAGCGGTTGTAGATGCTGTTGTCGTGGTTGCCAGCGCAGGAGACTGCTACCTTGAAGAAGTCTGGATATTTCAGAATCGCAGCTGTGCTCATGAATCCTCCACCGGAATGTCCGTGGATTCCAACCCTGTCAAGGTCGATGAATGAATATCTTGCACCGAGCTGCTGGATGGCATATTTCTGATCCTCAAGGCCGTAGTCGCGCAGGTTGCCGTAGCCGTAGTTGTGGTACCACTTCGAGCGGTTAGGATGTCCGCCCCTATTGCCGACCGTGATAACGATCATTCCCAGCTGAGCGAGCCTGTCCGTGCGAGTGAAGCCCTTGCTCCACGAGATGTTGTTGGCTTCCACTTGAGGGCCAGGATAGACATAGTCACAGATCGGATAGACCTTTGTGGAGTCGAAGTCGTAAGGCTTGTACATCGCACCGTAGAGGTCGGTAACACCGTCCGCAGCCTTCACCTTGAATCTCTCAGGGAACTTGTAGCCGGCCTCGAACAACAGGCTTAGGTCAGCGGTCTCAAGATCGGAGATTCTCTTGCCGGCAGCCGAGAACAAAGCCACTGCCGGGGTCCAGTCAACGCGTGAGTAGTTGGCCACGAAGTACTTGACGTCATCGCTAGCGGTCGAGAGCACGTCCATGTCGTTCATGTCCAGCTGTTGGAGAGCACCGCCTGTGAGCGGAACCCTGAACGTGTGCATCTGGTAAGGATTCTCGTCCTTGTTTACACCGCAGGCGCTCAGCAGAATGTAACCCTCCTTCTCGTTCACACCGAGGATGTCCTCGACATGGAAAGCCCCATCGGTCAGATTCCTGACCAGAGTTCCATCATTGTTATAAAGGTATATGTTTGCCCATCCGTTGCGCTCGGACCAGTGGAGGATCTGCTTCCCACCCCCAATCAAGAACGGAGTCCGATATTCCACATAGGTTCTTTCTCTTTCGGAGATTACTGTCTTGGTAGAGTCAGAATCAACGCCTACCCAACAGAGATCCAGCCTCTTGAGGTCACGGCTCTGGCGCACGAGATAAAATCCGGAGTTGTCGCCTAGCCACTCGTTCTTCCAGTAGTCCAGATAGTTATCCTTGGCTGTCCTTCGAGCACTTTGCAGTGACACTTCCTGATCCTTGAACGCCTGGCTCTTGATCTGCTTAAAAGAAGCCTCGTTGCGTGAATCATTCATTGTGAACAAATAGAGATAACCCTTTGGCCCCGGTTCGCCCGGCATCTGGTACTTGTAGGTTTCCAGTTTTGGACGCTTTCCGCTCACGGAATTGATGACCCACAAGTCGTCCAGTTTCCTCATGTCCCATTTCATTGTGGCGAAACGCTTCGAGTCTGGAGACCAGACAAGCTCGCCAGGATAGTGCCTTTTGGTGGAGTCTGCCTCGGTGTCACCGGCATAATTGCCGTATCCGTAGCCGAACTGCCTGATTCCGTCAGTTGTTAGGCGATGCTCCACTATCGTGCTGTCCTTCTCGTCCTTGGCTGCCTTGCGAAGGCTGGTCGAATCCATCACCCAAAGGTTGGAACCCTTGGCATAGACCCCGAACGTGCCGTCAGGAGCAATCGAAGCCCAACGCGGGTATTTGTCCTTCTCCTTTGCCACTGTGTCAAGCTTTGCCGAAGCGATTTCGTAGCGGAAATATGTCGTGTCCCTTTCGTTCTGAAGCCCAGAGATGATGCTGAAAGTGAACGCTTTGTCGTCCTTCAATTCCAAATCCCTTATAGGAATATGCTTGCCCTCGAAAGGGTAGCGGACAACCTCTGTGATCTGCATAGCAAGCCTGTCCATGTCGAAAACCTCAGTTTTCGTCCCTTTTGCTGGGTCCACGATGTAATAGTGTGTTCCCTGCGGAGTCCGCCAACTGTACCAGAACTTGTCGCTGTCTCTGAACCAGTTAGGGGAGATCTGCGTGGAGAATACCATCTGGTTCACTTTCTTGGCTGAGAATCTCTCGGCGAGAGCGTAATTGGCCTTCTGCGTCTGCGCGAACCCAAAAGCGCAAATAAGCGCTGCCGCGCAGGCAAGTACGAATTTTTTCTTCATAAATATTTTTGGAATATAATTGATCAACTATAGTTCAATCTCACAACTTTCAAGGCCGTCACAGACCGCTTTGACTGTGATTGCTCCCTTGCTTGTACGTCTTACAATGACGCTTGCCAGCCCGTTGAAAGCCTTGATTTCGTCCGAATGGAAAGGAGTGTGACAGGTCGCGTCACCGGCATCCACAGCTACAATCTCTCCAGCGCCCGAAACAATGAATTTGATCTCATCACATGCTGTTGGCACCATATTCCCATCTTTATCAGCGACTTTCACATCGACAAACAGAATGTCGTCAGTGTATGATGTCTGTGTGGAAGCCGGAGCACAGTCTCCGCCAAAATCCGTGGATGGACCTTGGCCATATTCACAAGCCATAAGGATTTTTGCCGCGCTTCCAGTTGTGGTGATGGTGTTTTCGATTGTCTTGCCATCGGCTGTCAGCCCGATAACCTTGACGGTTCCAGGCTCGTAGATTACATTGTCCCAAAGGAATCTATATTCTTTGGTCCCCTTTGTTTTCCTGCCGTAGGATTTGCCGTTGACGAAGAGTTCCGCGCTGACGCAGTTCGTGTAGGCCTGCACCGGAGTGATCTGGCCTTCACGACCGGCCCAATTCCAATGTGGCATTAGATGCAGCACAGGCTCGGAGGACCAACGGGACTTGTAGAGCCAGTATCTATCCTTCGGGAAGCCGGCCAAATCAATGATTCCGAAGTACGAGCTTCTGGACGGAGTGGCAATAGCTCCCTTTTCCTTCAATTCTTTCTCGGCCTTGGCTTTGGCTTCCTCATCGTGGAAGTTTGTAAGGATTGTGAGATCTGTGTTGTAAGGAGTTGGCTCGCCAAGGTAATCGAAGCCAGTCCAGACAAACTCTCCGAGACAAGATGGATTCTTGTCCTCTTCAGCCCATTCCTGATCCGGAAGCTGGCCCCATGGAACCGTGAACATGTCGAACGAGCAGACCTGGAAATTATCCAGTGCCCCTTCTTTTTTGTTGCTTAAAGGGAATATGTACACTCCCCTTGAGCTGACAGTTGATGCTGTCTCACTGCCTAGATACAGTTTGCCTGGATTGGCCGCATGAAATTTGCCGTAGAGGTGCGGCTTGTAGTTGAATCCGTAGATGTCCATCGTGTTGCGGAAATCCTGCTCGGATGCCCACGGATTGTCGCTTCCGTAACTCGTGAGCCTTGTAGGGTCTTCATAATGACATACCTCTGTGAGATGATAGGCGATTCCGTATTTCTCAGGATAACCCTGTTCGGCTGTCTCGTTTCCGATGCTCCACATTATCACGGATGGATGGTTGCGATCTCTGTGGATCATTGCCTTGAGATCTTTGTCCGCCCATTTGTCGAACAGTTTGGCGTAGCCGTTTTCTTTCTTGGCTATCGTCCATGTGTCTGTCAGTTCGTCCATCACAAGGAATCCCATCCGGTCACAAAGGTCGAGAAGCTCCGGAGCCGGAGGGTTGTGGGATGTGCGGATTGCGTTGCAGCCCATCTGTTTGAGCATATTCAATCGCCTTATCCATGCTGTCTCGTTCCAGACGG
This sequence comes from Bacteroidales bacterium UBA755, assembly GCA_002297815.1. Classification (GTDB taxonomy): domain Bacteria; phylum Bacteroidota; class Bacteroidia; order Bacteroidales; family UBA932; genus Cryptobacteroides. The sequence continues at coordinate 24,252 of DBKH01000064.1, forward strand.
CTCCGAGGGCTCCCGCATCGTGGTGCAGGCAGACCCCTTTGATTAAGGTCTTTTCCCCGTTGACGTACAGGCCATCGGATTTATATTCAAGATCCCTCAGACCGAAGGTGGTTCTGTAAAGATCTTTTCTGCCGTCCTTAGTTGTGACGGTTGTGACGGCTTGGTACAGTGCCGGGTGCTCCGGACTCCAGAACTCAGCCTCCTCCAGAGTGAATTTCTGGGCAAGACTGGCATCGTCTGTGATAGTTTTAAACTTTGTCTCCTCCGAAGCTAGAAGTTTCGCCCCATCGGTCACTGAGCCTGTCGAAGTGACCATCAAAGCCGGATCAATAACTCTGAATATCTCCGTGCGCACCGTTCCACTGACAGCATCCCCTGCATTTCGCAGCGTTATGTCAATGCATACCTCTTTTCCCTTGGAGGTCACGAATGTTCCCCATTGCGCCACCCCGACAGGCTCTGCCACAGTTAGATAGACATTCCTATAGATTCCACCTCCTGGGTACCACCGGCTGGACTCCTCAAGATTGTCCAACGTCACCTTGACGAGATTGTCACCAGCCTTCAGGTATGGTGTCAGGTCCGCCCGGAAAGAGGAGTATCCGTACGGCCATTCTGTGACATATTCATTGTTACAGAACACTTTGGCATAGGACATGACCCCTCCGAAATCGAGGAAAAACTGTTTTTTCGATTTAAGATCTTTTGCTTCAACCGAAAGGATTTTTGAATATTCCGCCTTGCCCCACCAAGCTAATTTCCCTGACTCCCCAGGATAGTCTTGGACAAAAGGGCCATCAACACCCCAATCGTGTGGCAGGTTGAGTACCCGGCTTTTACCGTCTTTGGTGAACGTCCAATCATCATTCCAAAGCTTACTTCCGAGCGGTTGCGCGGACATATTCAAAGATAGAACTGTCGCTAGTATGGCGAGAGCGATGCTAAAAGATTTATTTTTCATAAAGTAAAGATAGCTATTTTTTGAGAATTGCAACGTTTTGCCGCAAGAATCTGAGATAATCTATTCGCTTGAAGTTTTGTTAATTGAAGAATTATCCGTAAATTTGCAGCCCCAAATTGTTTTTGGGAAACATAAATAATAGATTTACAATCATTTATGCCTACAATTCAACAATTAGTTCGCAAAGGACGCGTGAGCATTGTTTCTCAGAGCAAGTCACGCGCGCTGGACGCTTGTCCTCAGAAGAGGGGCGTATGTCTTCGTGTTTACACGACGACTCCTAAGAAGCCTAACTCAGCGATGAGAAAGGTTGCCAGGGTGCGCCTTACCAACTCTAAAGAGGTCAATGCCTACATTCCGGGCGAGGGTCACAACCTTCAGGAGCACAGCATCGTGCTGGTTCGTGGTGGTCGTGTTAAGGACCTCCCTGGTGTGCGTTACCACATCCTTAGAGGAGCTTTGGATACAGCTGGCGTAGAAGGAAGGACTCAGTCCCGTTCCCTCTACGGAGCCAAGAGACCAAAGAAATCTAAGAAGTAGTCCGTTTCATTATCTTTATCACCTTTAATTTTTACTCACAATGAGAAAATCGAAGCCTAAAAAGAGGATTCTACTTCCTGATCCTAAGTTTCACGACATCGAGGTTACCCGTTTCGTGAACAATCTTATGTTGCAGGGGAAGAAGAGTATCGCGTATTCTATTTTTTACGATGCCATTGACATGGTAGGCGAGAAGATGAAGGATTCTGACAAGGCTCCTCTAGATATCTGGAGGAAGGCACTCGAAAACGTTACTCCTCAGATCGAGGTTAAGTCACGTCGTGTAGGAGGTGCAAACTTCCAGGTGCCTACTGAGTTGCGTCCGGAGAGAAAAGTCTCGCTTTCAATGAAGAATTTGATCAACTTCGCCCGCAAGCGTTCCGGCCACTCAATGGCAGAAAAACTTTGTGCAGAGATCGTTGCCGCCTACAATAACGAAGGTGGTGCATTCAAGAGAAAAGAGGATATGCACAAGATGGCTGAGGCCAACAAGGCATTCGCCCACTTCCGTTTCTAATTTTATTCGCAGATGGCTGCTAAAAGAGATCTTACTTACACAAGAAACATCGGCATCATGGCCCACATCGATGCCGGAAAGACGACTACATCCGAACGTATTCTGTACTACACCGGAAAGACTCACAAGATCGGTGAGGTACATGAAGGGGCTGCCACAATGGACTGGATGGTTCAGGAGCAGGAGAGAGGTATCACCATCACCTCTGCTGCCACCACAGCGTTTTGGCATTACAACGGTCACGTTTATCAGATTAACCTGATCGACACTCCGGGTCACGTCGACTTCACCGTTGAGGTGGAGCGTTCGCTCCGTGTGCTTGACGGAACTATCGCTACTTTCTGTGCTGTCGGACGTGTTCAGCCTCAGTCTGAGACTGTTTGGCGTCAGGCGGACAAGTACGGTGTTCCGAAGATTGCGTATGTGAACAAGATGGACCGTGTCGGAGCTGACTTCCTTGCATGCGTTGAGGAAATCTACACTAAGCTCGGTGCCAAGGCTGTTCCAATCTGTCTTCCTATCGGGTCAGAGGACAAGTTCAAAGGCATTATCGACCTTATCTCCAGAAAAGCGATTTACTACGATTCTGGAGAAGAATTGGTCAACTATGAAATCAAGGACGTTCCGGAAGACATGGCCGGAGAAGTCGAGAAATGGAGAGACAAACTCGTAGAGGCTGCTGCTGAATGCGACGAGGCTCTCATGGAGAAGTATTTCGAGAATCCTGACTCTCTTACCGAGGATGAAATTATCGCTGCCCTTCGCAAGGGTACGATTTCTATGCAGATCGTTCCTGCCTGCTGCGGTTCTTCATTCAAGAACAAGGGCGTTCAGTTCCTTCTTGACGCTGTGATGCGTTACCTTCCTTCTCCACTTGACAAGGGTGTTGTAAAAGGAACTGATCCTAAGACTGGTGAGGAAGAGGATCTTCTTCCTGATGCATCCCAGCCGTTCTGCGCTCTCGTGTTCAAGATTGCCACTGATCCATTCGTTGGCCGTCTCGCTTTCATGAGGGTTTACTCAGGTCGTGTTGATGCTGGCTCTTACGTCTTTAACGTACGTACCGGGAAGAAAGAAAGAATCGCGCGTCTGTACCAGATGCATTCCAATCACCAGAATCCTATCGATTTTGTTGAGGCTGGGGACATCTGCGCTGCCGTTGGATTCAAGGATCTCCGTACCGGAGACACCATCTGCAACGAAGATCATCAGATCGTGCTCGAATCAATGGAATTCCCTGATCCTGTTATCGGTATCGCTGTCGAGCCTAAGACCCAGGGTGACTTGGACAAGCTGAGCATCGCCCTTGGCAAGCTCGCTGAGGAAGACCCTACATTCACCGTAAGGTCTGACCATGAGACCGGCCAGACAGTCATCAGTGGCATGGGTGAGCTTCACCTTGACATCATCGTGGATCGTCTCCGTCGTGAGTTCGGTGTCGAGATCAATCAAGGCGCTCCGCAGGTTAACTACAAAGAGGCCATCACGGCTACAGTACAGCACCGTGAAGTCTTCAAGAAACAGACTGGTGGTCGTGGTAAGTTCGCTGACATTATCGTTGAGATCGGTCCTGCTGATGAGGGTGTTACCGGGCTCCAGTTCGAGAATCAGGTCAAGGGTGGAAATATTCCTAAGGAATTCATCCCTTGCATCGAGAAGGGCTTCAAGGCCGCTATGGCCAACGGAGTTCTCGCTGGTTACGAGGTTCAGTCAATGAAGGTCGTTGTTCTTGACGGTTCATTCCACCCTGTCGATTCAGACCAGCTTTCATTCGAAATGGCCGCCCGTCTGGCATTCCGCCACGCCTGCCCGAAAGCAAAGCCTGTTCTCCTTGAGCCTATCATGTCCCTTGAGGTTGTCACCCCAGAGGACTACATGGGTGACATTGTGGGTGACCTCAACCGTCGTCGTGGCCAGATCCAGGCTATGGACTCTACCGCCAACGGTGCGAGAATAGTAAGAGCCTTCGTTCCGCTCGCTGAGCAGTTCGGTTATGTGACGGTTCTTAGAACCCTTTCATCCGGACGTGCAACTAGCACGATGACTTTCGACCACTATGCTGAGGTTCCTGCCAACTTGGCCAAGGACGTTATCGAGAAGAGCGGCTACAAGCTCTCCGATGATGACGAGTAAGTGTTAAAACGTAATTAAGTATTTTTGATATGAGTCAAAAAATCAGAATAAAACTCAAATCATTCGATCACATGCTGGTTGACAAGTCAGCCGCTAAGATCGTGGACACCGTGAAGGCTACAGGTGCTAAGGTGAACGGTCCTATTCCGCTTCCTACCAACAAGAAGATCTTCACTGTCAATCGCTCGACTTTCGTTAACAAGAAGTCTCGCGAGCAGTTTGAGCTTAGCGCCTACAGCAGGCTTCTGGACATTGATGACAGCAATGCAAAGACTGTCGATGCCCTCATGAAGCTTGAACTTCCTTCAGGCGTTGAGGTTGAGATCAAAGTCTGAGAATTCAGATTAGGGACGGAGCGGTCCAGGAGACCGCATCCGTTCATGCAATATTCCCGGTCTTTAAGGCTGGGACTCGGTCCCATAGCTCAGTTGGTTAGAGCATCTGACTCATAATCAGGGGGTCGTAGGATCATGCCCTACTGGGACCACAAAAAGGGGAGACGCAAGAAATTGCGTCTCCCTTTTTGTGGTCCGTTTATCCACCCCTAGTCACTGCGTGACAGCCCCAGTGGGGCATTGGGGAGCGTACTCCCCAAACCCCTTGCGTCGCTACGCGCTTTGCGTTAGATGCTTTTCACCCCCAGTCACTGCGTGACAGCCCCGGTGGGGCATTGGGGAGCGTACTCCCCAAACCCCTTGCGTCGCTACGCTCCGATGCTTGCGCTTAATTGGAGTTCTTCTTTTTGGAAGGCTTCGGGCCGAACTTCTTGCGGGGACGGCCTTTGTCCTTGGAGGATTTCCGCTGCGGCTGGTTGTCATTATGGGCGACGGCTGCATAGAAAGGCTTTTTCTTGGCCTTGCCGTCTGTGGATTCCTTGCCGGAACTGTCACCTGATGTCGTGACATCAACCAGTTCGTAGTCCAGTAGCCTTTGATCCAGATTGGCGGCCTTGACACGGATCTTCACCGGATCTCCGAGACGGAATATCTTGCCGGTGCGGCGGCCCTTGATAAGGTAGTTCTGCTCGTCGAACTCAAAGAAGTCGGACTTCACATCGCGCAGGGCGACCATGCCCTCGATCATCGTCGGCTTGATCTCCACGTACATTCCCCACTCTGTGAGGCCGGAGATATTACCTTCATATTCATTGCCAATCTTGTCCTGCATGAACTCGATGAGTTTGTACTTGATGCTGTCGCGCTCAGCGTTGGCTGCGATCTGTTCGCGCTCTGAGGCATGCTGGCACTGCGCTTCGTAATATTCCTTGTTCTGGCTCTCCGCATTGTCAAGATAGAGGGCCAACAGCCTGTGCACCATTGTGTCAGGGTAGCGGCGGATAGGGGAGGTGAAGTGCGTGTAGAACTTGAACGCAAGGCCGTAGTGACCGATGTTGTCAGTAGTGTAGATCGCCTTCGCCATCGAGCGGAGGGCAATCATCTGGAAGGCGTCGCACTCAGGTGTGCCTTTTGCCTCGGTGAGCAACGTGTTGAGGGACTTGGCGATCTCGCGTCCGTTGCCGCTTGGGCCGAACTTGAAGCCGAAGTTGCTGACGAACTGTCCGAGGCTCGCGATTTTGTCGGTGTTAGGCTCGCCGTGCACGCGGTAGACGAACGTCTTGGCCTTTTTGTCCGCCTTGCCGTCCATCTTGCCGGAAGTCGCGATGAATTCTGCCACTGAGCGGTTGGCGAGAAGCATGAACTCCTCGATTAGCCAGTTGGCCTCCTTTGTGATCTTTTCGTAAACTCGAATAGGTTTGCCCGTGGCATCAACTTCGACCTTCATCTCCGGACGCTCGAAACTGATGGCTCCGGCAGCGAAACGACGTTTGCGCAGAATGGCTGCAAGCTTGTTGAGAGTCACAATGGCCTCTCTGATGTCTTGGTCGATTGCTGGATCAGCTGGCTCTTTACCATCGCTTTCAATAATCTGCTGTGCTCCATCGTAGTCAAACCTATAGTCGGAACAGATGGCCGTACGACCGAACCAACGGTTCTCTATCTTTCCTCGTGGAGTCATCTCAACCACCACTGAGAATGTCAGTTTTTCCTCGTGTGGACGAAGGGAGCAAAGTTTGTTGCAAAGTTTCTCGGGAAGCATTGGAACTGTCCTGTCAACCAGATAGACTGACGTTCCGCGCTCCTGAGCCTCCTTGTCCACGATAGTGCCGGGAAGCACATAGTGGGACACATCAGCGATGTGGATTCCGATCTCGTAGTTGCCGTTGCCCAGTTTCTTGAACGACAAGGCATCGTCAAAATCCTTCGCATCGGCAGGGTCGATGGTGAATGTCAAAGTACTGCGGAAATCACGGCGTTCCTCTATGTCTTTCCCCGTGATCTGGTCTGAGATTTCATCAGCAGCGTTCTCGACTTCAGGTTCAAACCTGTAAGGCAGGGCATATTCAGCGAGGATTGAATGCATCTCCGTGTCGTTCTCTCCCGGCACTCCAAGCACATCCACAATGTGACCTTTAGGAGTCGGTTCACCTTTGTCCCAGCCATCAACCAAAGCGGCCACTTTCAATCCTCTTCTTGCACCGCGCGGCAGTGAATCGAAATCCACACTGATGTCGTACGGCATATTCCTAGACTGCATCAGCACCCACGCCTGCCTTCCAACGATGTGAAGCACACCGATGAACGGCTTGTGGCTGCGCTCGACAATCTCTATGATTTCTCCTTCCCGACGTTTGGCTGCATCTTTTTTGCCGCGCCCATAATCCGAGGCCTCTTTCCTTTCACTGGTCACCGCACATTTTACGGTGTCCCCGTTCAATGCGCCACGGGTTTTGGACGCTTTGACGAACACATCGTTGTCCGGCTCGCCTTCAACCACCACGAAGACATAGCCATCCCTCGTCATCTGAACTTTACCGGTAACTTCCTCCAGCACTCTTTTCGTCTTCTGTCTGGAACCGAATCTTCTGTCGCGGCTCTTCCTGCCGCCTTTCTCGCCACCTTGGCGATTTCTCTTTTTCTGCATTACGAATATATTAATGGTACAAAGGTACGAATTTTCCCTGCAAACGATGAGCCCGAAAGACAGATTATGATTATCTTTGCAACGAAAGTGGCTTGATTTTATGAATATTCAAAATTTGGCTTCTTCGGAGTTTTAATTGAATTTTCATAACCAAACACAGGCACGGCAATAATTAAAAACTCAAGAATATGTCTGACATAAAGAACGACAGCAGAATCGTCATGACACTCGATGCCGGCGGCACCAACATGGTGTTCGGCGCGATGAAAGGCGGTGAGTTCTGCTGCGAACCTATCACACTTCCTTCCAACGCTGACAATCTCGACCGTTGCCTTGGCACGATGGTGACGGGCTTCACAAAGATCAAAGAGGAGTTGGGTGAGGCGAAACCTGTGGCCATAAGCTTCTGTTTCCCTGGCCCAGCCGACTACCCTGACGGAATCATCGGAGGCTACCTGCCGAATTTCCCTTCATTCCGCGATGGAGTCGCTCTCGGACCGTTCCTTGAGGACACGTTCGGGATTCCTGTCTTCATCAACAACGATGGAGACCTTTACGCCTACGGAGAGGCCCTCGGGGGCGTGCTCCCTGAAGTCAATGAAAGACTTGCCAAGGCCGGAAGTGCCAAGCGTTATCACAACCTTATCGGCTACACTTTCGGCACCGGTCTGGGAATAGGTACGGTGATCAACGGTGAGCTCAACCGTGGCGACAACTCCTGCGTGGAGACCTTCTGCCTCAAACATCCAGACATGCCGGACATCATCGTTGAGGACGGAGCCTCGATCCGCGCTGTGAAGAGAGTTTACGGAGAACTGACCGGCAATCCGAACCATGGCCTTGAGCCGAAGGACATCGCAGAGATCTGCGAGGGCAAGAGGCCGGGCGACCGCGAGGCCGCAATCAAGGCGTTCGACAAGATGGGCGAGGTTGCAGGAGACGCGATGGCAACAGCAGTCACTTTGATAGATGGCCTTATCGTCATCGGAGGCGGTGTGATGAACAACTACAAGTACCTGATGCCAGGAATCTTACGCACCATGCGCGGCAAAATGCACCAGCTCACCGGTGAGGAACTGAACCGTGTCCAGATGAAGGTCTACAACCTCGATGACCCGGACGAGTTTGACCAATTCGCCCGTGGCGAGGCACGTTCATTGAAAGTCTACGGCAGCGACCGTGAGGTGATTTACGATCCGCAGAAGCGTGTCGGTGTGATGCGTTCGAAGATCGGTGCCAGCAAGGCAATCTCGCTCGGAGCCTATGCGTTCGCTCTCACCGAATTGGACAAGAAATAGTTATAAAGGAACTTAACGAATATGTACCCTCTGAAATTTGAGCCCTATCTCCGCGAAATGGTGTGGGGCGGAGAAAAGATTGCCCCGTTCAAGGGCATCAAGACAAAGCAGCATCACATCGGGGAAAGCTGGGAGATCTCGGCTGTTCCGGGCCACGTCTCCACGATAGCCAACGGCCCTCTCGCAGGCAAAAGCCTGACCGATGTGATGAATGAATATGGCCCCGAACTTGTCGGCAAGAAGGTCTTCGCCAAGACCGGCACGGAGTTCCCGCTGTTGATAAAGTTTATTGACGCAAAGAGCGACCTGTCCATCCAGGTCCACCCGAACGATGAGCTTGCAGAGAAGACCCACCCCGGGATGAAAGGCAAGACAGAGATGTGGTACGTTGTGGGAGCGGACGAGGGCGCCCACCTGCTTAGCGGCCTCACAGAGTGGATCACTCCCGATGAATATGAAGAAAGGGTCAACGAGCACACGATCACAGATGTCCTTGCCAGCTACAAGATCGCTCCCGGAGACGTGTTCTTCCTCCCTGCCGGACGCATCCACGCTATCGGAGCCGGAGCCTTCGTCGCTGAGATCCAGCAGACTTCCGACCTGACCTACAGAATTTATGACTATGGTCGTCTGGGCCTTGACGGAAAGCCTCGCGAGCTTCACATCGAGCAGGCCAAGGAGGCCATCGACTACGATGTCTATCCTGATTACAGGACTGAATATTCCTGTGTTAAGGATGCTGAGACAGAGTTGGTTAGCTGTAAGTATTTTACCACCTCTCTTTTCGACCTCGATAAACCTTGCTCCAAGGATCTCTCCAAACTGGACTCATTCGTTGTCGTGATGTGTGTTGCCGGAAAAGGCAGCCTTGTGGACCATGAGAATGACGGTCAGGAACACGCCCTCACCCTCCATCAAGGCGAAACCGTACTCATCCCCGCCACCTCCACCGCCATCGAGTTCCGTCCCGACTCCGCGATGACCTGCCTCACTAGCTGCATTGAGTAAGGTTACGGTGCCATTTTAACGCATTATTGCTCCCGTCGGGGTCATTTCGGCCCCCGACGGGAGCATTTTTATGCGAAAATGCTCTTGTTAAAATGTATAGAATCTCCACGATTAATAATAATCAATAAAGAAAGATTATCTTTGATAATCTGATAATTATCTTTACATTTGCATCGGTATACATTATTTGGAAAAATAGTAAAGGCAAGCATCTTTTCCCTAAAGGGATGCTTGCTTTTTTACTTTTATCACCATACTGTATAATAGGCATTTGGTCTAGAAAGGACAATACCGAGGGGGGCACTACAACAAGGGCGGTTTTTATAATCATCCGCACCTCCTGACAAGGAATACTTCCGCGTATTTCCGCCCTAAAAATAACAAAGAATTGTTGCGAAGAATTGTTGGATATTTCACTAGAAATGGTTTAATTTGCAATGTTTGGTTATGAATAGAAATCGTGAAAATACTGTTCTTATCAGTAATCCTTCCGTAATCTTCGGGGGGGGGGTATATAATAGTCTCTTAATCAATAAAATACATATTATTATGGAAAAGAAGTTACCTTACGAGGGACCTCTTATGGAGGTCGTGTATCTAATTGTGGAAAGTGGCATTTGTAGTGGAGGTGGTGAGAATATGACTCCGGGCGAAGGAAATTGGTGATCGCCTAATAAGCAAGAAAATCTTTTATTAACTGATATCATGAAAAAAATATTTTTATTCGCGGCTATAGCTGTGTCTTCAGTTGTGGCATGCCAGAAAGAGATTTCGACCGTTCCAGAAGGAAATTATACGGTCCGTGCATCAAGGGAGCCAGCAGTGGACACCAGATCTACTGTCTCTGACGAAGGAGCTTTCGCTTGGAGTGTAGGAGACGCCATCGGCTTATGGAACGGAAATAATTTCATAAAACTTACAACAAACGCTAGCGGTGCCACTGCCGATTTCTCTGGCACTATGGTGGGCACGGCACAGAGTTACGCAGTGTTCCCGTTTGCTCTCAATGCTAAGGTTGAATCTGAGATCGTAAAGGTGACACTTCCTTCAAGCTATGAGTGGAAGGAAGGTGAGACCAACAGCCCGATGCTCGCTGAGTGCGGTGAAAATCCGACTTCTTTGAGTTTCAAGCATCTTGGAGGTCTAGTCAAAGTGACCGTAAAGAATGTTCCTGCTGATGCAGTGAAGTTTGTACTTACCGCTGACAATGACATTAATGGCGAATACAGTGTGGTAGATGAAGGTGGCGCCAAAATCATAAAGAGTGCTGGCACTGATGCAAACAAATCAGTTGAGTTCACTTTCAAAGCCGGCACTGCTACTAATATGGCTTTCTATGTGCCGGTCCCTGTGGGAGAATACAAGTTCACCGTGGCTCTTCAGAAAGAAGACGGTACTCAGCTATGGAACTATGAGGGATCCTCCGTCAACACGGTGATCCGCGCCAAGTTTATATTAATGCCGGAGCTCACCATCACCTCCATCCCAGCTACTGGAGAAGGAGGAACAACCTCTGCTGCATACCTTCAGGAACTTTTGAACAAAGGTGGCACCATAATGCTTGACAGTGACTACGTGGGAGATTTTACTATCCCTGCCAACGTTAAGGTAGAACTCAACCTCAATGGGCACAAAATCATCAATGTTTCCGGGGACACATTCACTGTTGGCCTTGGCGGTGAACTCATTGTTAACGGTGAAGGTACTGTGGACAATGTATCGCATGGACGCTCGTGCATCTACAACAACGGCACCGTGACCCTCAACGGGGGCAAGTACACCAGGAGCAAAGAGGCAAGTACAAGCACTTCTGCGTCAGGAGGTAACAGCTACTACAATATTCTCAATCATGGTGATCTTACCATTAACGAAGGTGTTGAAGTCTATAGTACCGGGGCGTTTTCTTCTTTGATTGATAATGGGTATTACAGCTACACGAATTCCGATCCACGTTCTGGATATGTGAATGAAACTAACAATGCCGCACCATCCCTTATAATCAATGGCGGCAAATTCTCTGGCGGTATCAATACCATCAAGAATGATGAGGGAGCTACCCTTACGATAAAAGGTGGTGATTTCAGCAATACCACCCAAGCTTGTGTGCAGAACAATAATGTTGCGACAATCTCAGGTGGTACATTCAAGCCTGCTCAAGGTGGTCATTCTGTGGAGTCAATAAAGTATGCAAGCGAAAATAATAAAGGTGAAACCAGCATATCTGGCGGAACTTTCGATGGCCCTCTTTACACCTATGACGGAGGCTCTTTTAAAATCTCAGGTGGAACTTTCAATGACATGTCCGTTGAGGTTGGCAAGGCGGCTGGAAACATCATCTTCGCAAGTGATTATGAACTTGCGAGCCCGGTTATCCTCAAATCCGGCTCACTTACCGTTGACCTTGGATCCCAAACGCTTGTGGCCTCAAAGAGTTCCACAATTGAAGACAGCAGCAAGGGAACATGCACCACTGCATTTGAAGTAAAGAAGGGTACTGCTTTGACCGTGAAGAACGGATACATCGGAAATGCTGACAGCAATATCTTCTATGGTGTTCATTCAAGTGGTGGCGATGTCACTCTTGAAAGCGTGACATTTGGAGAAAACGTGACGTATGCTTTCAACGGAGGCGGAGAACTTGACGCTTCCGGCTGTACATTCAAAGGCTGGCTCTCTGGGTGGAACAAAGGTGGTTCATTTAAGAACTGCACATTTACTGTAGGAAAAGCTTACTATCCGGCAGCCATTTGTTACGGAAATACGTTGTTTGAGTCTTGTAGTTTCTTTAAGAACGATGTTGACCCAGATGAGTACGGAAATGGTGGAAAGCGCGATGATGATGAGTACTACCGCTGCAACTATGTAGTCTCTGCATGCCAACCTACTACAACCGTTGATTTCAATGAATGTAAGTTCATAGATGCAAATGACAAAGATGCTGGAAGTCTAACCTCTGATAAACACCCATATATCTCAGGTTGGGGTGACGGAAATACGGCAATTGCAAACATTAAGGTTGACGGCGAGGTCATTACCATTAAGTAAAATTTGCAGTTTAGTCTTTTAGATGCTCCGGATGTATGAGATCGCGTCCGGAGCTTTTGTTTTAACAGGACTATAGCATGGTTGTCGGAAAATGATATGACCTACCAAATGTCTTGACTTGGCAAACCCGCGCACCGCCTTCCGCTGTTGTGTCTGTGTCATAGTGCTGATTGTAAGTCTGTCAGTGGATCCTTGCTTTTGCGAAGTTAAGACTTTCATTCCGTAAATCCAACTACTTACCTACGTTTGTCTCATCATTTGCGTGACTGCCGGCTCCATGAAGACCCGCATCTCCAGCTGCATCGAGTAATGTGTGCAGGACGGATTCCTTGTGAGAGCCCGGTGGCATCCTAGGGAGACGAAAAGTGAGGAAAATGTTTCTCAAGAGTGCAGCCTGCACCCTTGGGAAGCAAAAGAGGTCGAAAGTGATGCCTGAGGGAGCGAGATTATGCGAAAATACTCTTGTTAAGTTACAGAATGGCTTGTTTAGAGGTAAAAGCTTGACAATAAAGAATTTTTGATTATATTTGCATATAGTTTTCGTTAAAACTATATGGTAAAAGCAGGCATCCTTTCCCTAAAAGGGGATGTCTGCATTTTTTATTGCTTTACATACACCGAGGGGGTACTTCAACAAGGAACGTTGTTCTCTCAGCCATATAAGATTTTAACGAAAACAATGAGAACACACAAGTATCTTGTGATAGTCGCCATTGAAGTGGAGATTATCAGACTTGTCAAAGTGCGGGCCTACAGGCGAGTGCGTTTCGGCAAGGTTGAGAGAGTGCGGAGCCACTACAGATGTCTTTAGGGTGATGTCTGTGGTCATTCGTGACTCTGAGCCGTAAGGCTCTCTGCTTCACCCCTCGGTTTTTTATGTTGTTACATTCTTAGAAGCTGCTTTTTATGGAATTATGGCTATCTTTATAGTCAGAAAATATCCGTTGCTTTCTTTGGGGGATGGGATAAACAGATAGACATATTATGGACATCGATCTATACAGATACTCTTTATGCATTGCCTTGACCCTGATGGCGTTTTTTGCCTACAGGTTCTTTTTCGGGAAGGTTCCGGACAAGAGGATATTCGGCAACTACCTGCGCTCAAGGCACTTGATGGGTGCCGCGCTTGTGGTCTTGGCGGTGAATTATGCCGTTCATCTGTGCGTTGACATAAGGCAGATTGATGTCAATGCTGCGATTGTGATGAATCTTACCACTTACTTTTTCAGCTACGGATTGTTCGTAGCGGCACTGCACACGCTTCTGGACCGCTCCTACATAACCAGAAAGATAGTTGTAAGACATTGTCTGTCATGGCTAGTGTATGCCATCCTGTCTGTCTCTGTACTTGTTTTCGCAAAAGATGGTTGGTTTAAGACAAGCATGATATATCTTTTAGGCGTGATGCTTGCCGTGTATGGATTCATCTTGGCATCCCATCTTCTCAAAGCCTATCACATAGCGGTCAAATTGATGGATAACACACATTCTGACAACATCGAAACCTATGTCAGATGGATGTCGGTACTTACATATTGGATGCTCATTTTCGGCATCAGCTGCTCGGTGTTGACATTCCTTCCTGACAATCTGGTCTTTCTTTGGGTGCTCTCGTCAGTTCCTTTCTATTGTTATCTGTACGTAAGTTATCAGAATTACCTGCTTTTTTATGAAACTGTAGAGAGGGCTATCGAAAGCGAGCATGACTCAGAAATACCAGTTGAGGAGACAGTATCCGGCAATTCGGAAATACAACGTCTTGTGCAGGAATGGGTGAAGGCGGATGGCTACCTGAAACAAGGGCTCACGATAGCTGATCTGTCCAAATCATTGTACACAAACAGAACGTATCTTTCTTCTTTCATCAATCAGACATACAAGGCGACTTTCCGTGAATGGATTTGCGGACTTAGAATTGATTATGCGAAACGCGCATTGCTGGAACAACCTAATGTGACCGTAGCAGAAATCGCGCAAAAATCCGGGTTCCTTTCTTTGAGCAATTTCAATGCTTCTTTCAAGGAGAGTGAGGGTATGACACCTGCAAAATGGAGAATCAGCAACTTGTCAGTTCAGCAAAAAAGTGTCGATTCAACAAAGTAGGACTGCTAATACGACAATTCCTTGGCAGCTTGACAAATTAACCCTAACGGTCTTTTCTCTAGACTCTTTTTTTAGTAATTTTGTCATCGTGCTCCTTGGCGTGGTGAGCCACTCCGTGAGTCTAGTATTTGTTAAAACAATATCAAACTATGAAGCGTTTTCTCTTTTTTGTCACTTGTTTTTCAGTGCTCACTTGCACTTTCCCTGCTTGTCATGAGAAGGAATCCACAAGCACATCCAATCCTGCTGCCTTCCTAAAAAACGAAGATCAGAAGGCCATGGTGTCAACATTGAAGAATATGGCGGACGGGCATCTATATTCATTGAAGTACAGTGCAGATTATCTCATAGATGAAATCATGGAGAGCGGTGGGGTTAGTTCCAGCGTTCAGCTTTTAGGTAAAGTCATCCCGCGTCTGACAACAATCCCGTTAAGCAAGTCCGGTGACAGTATGGATTACGGGTGCAGCGCTTTTTGCGTCAAATCGCCCGAAGGAGATGTTCTGGTGGGCCGCAACTTCGATTATAGATTTGTGTCCTCTTCCAACATGCTGGTGCACAATGTCACAAAAGGCGTGAAAGAGTCCATCTGCATCTCAGCCCTGCCGTTTCTGGACAAAGATGTCTATGTGGCCGGTGCGTTGTCGGACGGGAAAACAGACTTGTCGGTGCCAGTGACTGCTTCAATCTATTGCTGCCTGGACGGAATGAATGACGCGGGACTGTTCATCGGAGTTCTGTCTCTGCGTGGCACCGGCGGGGCCGTGCAACATGACAAGTCGAAAAGCGACATCGTCCCGACTTTGGCCATCAGATTGGCATTGGACGGCTGTACAAGCGTTGACGAGGCCGTGGATGTCTTCAGGACTCACAATTTCTTCGCTGACGGAAACAATTCGGATTCGAACTATCATTTCCTGATAGCCGATGCAAGCGGAAAGAGAGTTGTTGTTGAATATTACCGACCGGGAGAGGTGCCGCCACTGAGCGATCCTGCGGCAAAGGATTGGACGATGAATCTAATTGATACTGATCATGTTACTAATTTTTATCTGTCTAATGGTTGGCAGGGTGTTGGTGGAGGAAGAGAACGCTACGATAAACTCCACGAGACACTGGAAAAGAAGAACCGAATAATGACGGAGGATGAGTGCATGTCTTTGCTTGATGACGTGCACACGGACTTGAATTCCGAAGGAGGTGACATCACTAGCAACACACAATGGTCTGTCGTCTATAATTTGACCAAGAAGACCGCCACCATCTGTGTGGACAAGAATTACAAACAAAAACTTCATTACAGCCTGTAGCGACATGAAATGTTTCCTGCCAATCAATCTGATTCTGTCAACGTGTTTGCTGTCACTAGTTCTCCTACCAGTCTCCTGCTCGAAAGACAGCCCGAACTATGGTGACGAGGTCATCATAGAAGGAGATTACCGTGAGCCATCCTCAATTGCTAATGACGAGAAAATCACGGCTCCGGCCTGGGTCTCGGAAGGCCTTTCCAAGGACTTTGCGGATGCGGTCAAAGGCCGCTTGAAAGAGACTGCGTCTTCGGCTGACAACGCGCAGGTGATTGTCACGGACATGGCCGGCTATTCTGGTATGGAGGTTCGCGAGGATTGCATCGTGATTGTGTACAACCCGTCAAAGTCCCTGCTGGAACAGTTGGGCGAGGAGTCCGGGGACATCCTTTGTGTCGCATTCCAGCAAGGCAAGGCTGGCAGTTGTGTGGTGTCGGCTCCAGCGGAAGGTCTTGAGGTGGACGAATGTCTCAACGGCCTTGCCGCGTGGATAAACAACACGGTCCAGAACACGACCGGTAACTTCGACCCGTCCTCATTTTGGGAGGAGTCGAGCATGTACACGACATATTCGGATCGCGTCAGGGAGAAGATAACGAATGTGGTGTCCTCCGAGCACGATTACCTTGAGGGCGAGTTCTCTGTTGATGTACAATTAAAGGTCACTCCAATGCACGGATTCAAGAGCAGTGGTTCGGACGCTATGGACTACTATCTTATGACGTCAACGGTCTCAGTCGCGTCCGGAAAGATGTACACAGGCAATTTCTCAAAGAAGCACGGAGGAGTGAATGCGCGAATCTGCGGCTTCTATCTAAAGTCTCTCAGTTCTAACATCTACATATTAAACACATCCGGAACTCCTGTCGGTCGTTTTGTCCAGGTTCCGACTCCGGAGACCGTTGTCGGCTCAACTGGCTACACGACCGGCTGGAACTTTTCCATCGGTGGAGGAATCACAGGCGGTACATCTCCGATGATATCCTCTTCCACCGGATTCTCCATCTCCTCAAGCACTTCGCGCACGATCAGCGACTGTGATGTGCTTAGCCGTCATGAGGACTCCACTGTAGGCTATGACTACGTGATCAACAATCTCCCTCATTTTAAGTCCAATAAAATCACGGATCCTCCTCTTGTCTCGACTTCGACCACCAATTTCTACAGCCAATGGGTGTGGGCGGTTCCAGCGGAAGACCATGATGTGAAGACCAAGTATAGGGTGGCGATAGACCTTTACAATCTCGTCTATGGTGCGTCTTATTTCTATACCGGAAGTCTGGATTATCACGACCTTGAGTTCGTTCAGAAAAAATACTCTGTCATTAAGGATCTTCCTATGCCTAACAGAAGCCCGACCGGAAAGTTTGAACTCACCAACTCCGAGGATGGGACGTTTTTGACCAATGTTCGATTGTATAACAAGAGCTATCCTGAGACCGGAAGCTTCAAAGATGAAAGTGTTTACGGCTATGGCAGCACCTGCTCTTTGTTCCTGACGACCGGAGACTATGAGCTCCAATGCGGCATAAAAGGAACGAACGGCAAGACCAAGACCCGGAATTATACTGGGCTCGTAAGGGTGACGACAGGCGGCACGGTGAAACTTTCAACCGGCTACGGATTCAAATAAACCAATGAATATGTTCATGAACAATCAGAATGAAATTCGATGAATATGAGAAGAATTATTGATTTATTGAATATACTTGCGCTCTGTGCGGCCATCGGTCTGTTGGCATCCTGCGGAGAAAAATCAGATCCTGATCCGGAACCGGAGATTATAGAGGAGAATCGCACATCGGATCTGCCGTACTGTGTCTGGTCCGAACTTGATGATGACGTTCTTAAGTTGATATATTCAAGATTCACTGGAAAAAAAGTTTCCTGCGAGGAGGCCAAGGTTGTCTTTGTCTGCGGAAAGGACATCAAGGATGACGAGATATGGAGTGCTTACCAACGCGGAGCAGCGGTGGTTGTGGTTTCTCCGACCGCTACATTGCTGTCGGCTCTTTCCCAACGGAACATCGGATTCCTGTCAGCGGAGTCTTTGGACGATTGTCTTTTCGCAGCATTTCACAAGAGCGGGAAGGTCTTTTCGATGGAAGATTTCCCTCCCACCAACCTGAATGGCCTTGTGTCGTGGGTGGGAGACGTGCATTCCGCAAACACCTCAGGAGACGATCTGCTCCAGTCCATTCACCTGTTCTCATCACAGGACATTAAGATAGACAAAGGTTTGATCTTTAAAGACGGAAAGAATGAGTTCAGGGTTACTGGCCAGGGACAATTCGAGCAGTACTATTCTGTCATCCCGCTTTATGCGTTCAAGTCGTCCAAGAGCAATTATGTCGGGGATTTCTACATTATTGACGCCACTTTCTCGGTCGCTTCCGCAGGGATGTACGCAGGAAAGTTCAAAGATACCCAGCTCAATGGTTTACAAGGCTCTTTCATGGGCTACTTCCTAACAGGCTATCGTGTGGACGTCTCGTTGGTCGATGACAAAGGAAATTCGGTTCCGGTTCGCTTCAATCAGGTTCCGTCCCCTTCGACAACGATAAACTCCCAGACCTACACTTCCGGTGTGTCCTGGTCGTTCGAGGCCGGCTTGTCGGGTGGAGCCGCTGGAGCGGGGCTTTCGTTGAGTTCGGGCTGTAACTTCAGCAGCTCCAAGACGCGCGAGGTCAGGGATTTGGCTATCATCGACAATTCTTCGGACGGTAGTGTCCACTATACTCTTGAGGTGAAGAATCTGCCGACTTATCTCACGCTTCCTCCGGCCATTTCCAGATCCACTTTCGATTTCCATTCCGGTTGGGTCTGGGGTGTGGAGAACACTAAGGAGTCAGATGTCACGACCCGTTACCGGATGAAAGTGACATTGAGCGAACTGAACTATCGTGACCTTTATTGCAAAGGAGGAGGTAATAAAAAACCGAGTGTCCAGAATTGGCCTGTCATCGCGAAGAAGGAGTTTTTCATTGACCTGCCTGTGCCTAACAGAATTCCTTGCGGCAATGTCAAGTTTGTCAACAGCGAGAAAGGAAAGTTTATGACGGACATTGTCTTTATTGACACCCAAAACATAAAAGATCCTAAAAGCTATCATTTCGATTCGTCAGGCAGTGTATATTCCTACCAGGAATGCTATGAGACAAGCCTCCCTGAGGGAACCTACATTGTCCAGTACAAACTTGGCGGTAGCTCCTGTACGGGAAACAACATCGTCATCAAGAGGGGAGAGACGCTTGAGCTCCAGTCTGGCTACTATGTAAAGTAAGTTTCGAACAGTGCGCGTCTGGATGCCGTGCGGGGTAACTCCCTGATATTTATTGAAATAAGCAATTGTCTTTGGTTAGTTTCTACTAAAGACAATTGCTTATCTGTTTGACACTGGGCTATTTAGCTGTCACGGAGACGGTGTAGAAGCAGGAGGTGGAGAGGAAATTGCGGAGGAATGGGATGTGGTCAAGGCCGAGGCGCAGCCTGGTCGGGCGGAGGTGAAACTTGGCCTTGTAGTGTGGGCTGATGAGCCACAGCTTGCGCTCAACTATCCAGAAACCAGTCTCTTTGCAGAGTCTCTCGAACTTCTCCGGAGTCATCTTGGAACGCTTGATGCTCAGAAGCTCGTCGATCCTGGCGGAATCCTCTTTGAATACCCTCAAATAGCCTCGGTAGAGGCTGGCCGGGAGGAGGTGCATGAACGGAACTTTGGAGCAGACTCCACTCCGGCAGATCTGCTGATGACCTCCGAACGGCATCTGCCAGGCTGGAAAGCCGAAGAACACGATTCCATCGGGTTTCAGAAATTTTTTGATGCCGGAGAAGAAGGCCGGTTTGTCCTCCGGCTCAATGTGCTCGATCACATCGTGGATCAGCACAATGTCGAATCGTTCGTCCTGAGGAGGCATGGTCAGAAAGTTCCCGCTGATGAACACTCCCGGCATATTCCTTTTGGCAAAATATTCCTTGGCATTTTCTATCTTGTTGGCAGCCAAGTCGATGCCAGTCACCGAGCATCCCTCCTCAGCGAACGGTAGGAGGTTGCCGCCCTCCCCGCAGCCGATCTCCAGTACGCGAGTTCCGCTCCCGATGCTTTTGAATCTCCGAAGATAGTCGATGTAAAACTCTCTGGAAGTCTGTGCCAACTCCCTGAAATACCGCTCTCTGTCCTTGTGTCTTTCCTGCATAGTGATGTCACTAGTTATTTTTCCAATGTGTGAAACAAAGATAAGCCTTACTAATCAGAAATCCAATCTGCTTTCTGTGATTTCTTTTGTGTCCGGTAATGCCTTCTGGACGATGTCCAGAATTTCGTCACCGTACTTGTCACACTTGGACTTGCCGAGGCCTTTGACACAGAGGAGTTCCTTGCGGGTTCGCGGGGCAAGGTCGGCGATGGCCAGAAGGGTTTTCTGGTGGAGGATGATGTAGGCGGGGACGTTCTCCTGCTGGTACTTTTCCCGTCGCCAGTCGATAAGGGCCTGGACCAGTTCCGGGTGCTTGTTACCGGTGTAGGTGGACTGGTCTCCGTCCATGCCATGACCCTGCTGAAGGTCCGACGGTTTGGCAGGTTCATCGTCCGGGTTGTACCCCTGAGCTTTCCGAAGTGCTGACGGTTCTGGATCACTGTCCGCATGTGGTCGCTGAGCCTGCCGAAGCGACTCTTCGGATGCCAAAGCCTTATTCTGTGGAGATGCTAGTGACCTGACCAACGCCTTCAGCGACCTTTCCTCCGACAACTCGTTGTCTGTCTTTAGCTTGTGGTACGATTTCGTGCTGAATCCATCGGACAGGATGCCACTGTAGAGCGTCAGCCTGAATCTCAACTCGGACAGAAACTCCTCACAGGCAGCCTTAAAGGCCTTTTTGACCTCCTTGTCATCTATTTCGATGAGCGTCAGCGGAGCTGCGAACGATGCCAATGGCTGAAGTTCTTTGCTGAAATATTCACAAGCCTTGGTAACTCGCTCCCGCAGGAGAGGAAAGTCCTCCACCGTACCGCTGTGGATTGTCGAGGCGATGTGACGGATCTGCTTCTGGAATTTCTGAGCTGTGTCGCTGAGGGAACGTATTCCTGCAAATGTTTTCGGAACATTTCCCTTGTTGTTGTCTGACTCTTCTGCTAGAACACCAGTCAAGGCTGAATTCCCCGCACCGACAGCGTTGAACCTGCCGGCCTGATCGTGATAAAGGTTCGAAAGGTTGACCTGATATATTCGGTTAACCCTGTTGTAGAGGTAGCGAAGTCGCTGAAGGTCAAAGACATCACAGAGAATCGAGGTAAAATATTCACCTGCCATTGCTGGCAGTCTGAGCCGAGTCTCCTCCGCTGGCTCGCGGCTGTTTTCGAACGATGAGACTTCTTCGCTGGTGAATGTGCAACGCCTGGTGATCGGGGTGGTCAGGACAATGCCTTCGAGGGTCCGGCAGCGGGAGAGGGCGACATAGACCTGCCCGAACGAGAAGGCCGCCCCAGCGTCGATGATGACATGGTCGAACGTCAGACCCTGACTCTTGTGGATAGTCACAGCCCATGCCGGACGCAGTGGGACCTGCTCGAAAGTCCCGTCCACAATCCCCTCAATCTCACCTGTTCCCTCATTCAGTCTGTAACGAATGTTCTCCCATTTCTCGGTCGTGACCTCAATGCTCACACCGGTCTCATCCTTGACTGTCAGCTGTGGCTTAACCTTTTCGACCGTGGCGATTTTCCCGTTGTAGTAGCGCACCTCCCCGGAAGTGTCGTTGCGCACGAACATTACCTGCGCGCCTTCTTTTAGACGCAACTTAGTCTCTGCCGGATAAGCGTTTTCCGGGAAAGTTCCGTCAATCTTCGCCTCAAAAGTGGCCTCCTCACTGTCTAATGCGTTCATCTTAGCCTCGTTGACCGAGTCGGCCTGGGCGTTGTGGGTCGTAAGGCGAATCCATCGCTCGTCCTCCGGTGGTACAAAACCGGGGTCTAATCTCTTGTTCAATTCGTTGAGGACCGCGTTACTCGGCATCCCCAACCGCACCTCATTCAGAATGTCAAGAAATAGCTTGTCGCTCTGCCGGTACACCTTCTCCAGCTGGATTGTCACGTACGGAAGCCTTTGCAACACCTTGGAATTGAAGAAGAATGGTGATGAATATACTTGCTCCATGAACGGTCTTTCCGACTCTTTGACGACCGGTGGAAGCTGCTGGATGTCCCCGATCATCAGAACCTGCACCCCTCCGAAAGGCTTGTCGTTGCGCCTGTAGCGCTTAAAGATGTCATCAATCGCATCCAGAATGTCGGCTCTCACCATTGAGATCTCATCGATGATTAGCAGGTCAAGAGTACGCAGAATCTTGACTTTTTCCTTGCGCATGGTACGCATCCTTTCCGGCATTTGGTACTCGGTGACAAGTTCTTTGACATCAGGTAGATACGGGCACAGAGGCAGTTGGAAAAACGAATGGATCGTCACTCCGCCCGCATTGATCGCTGCCACTCCGGTCGGAGCCACAACAGCGAACCGCTTGGAAGTCTGCCGCACGATTTCTTTAAGGAATGTTGTCTTCCCCGTGCCGGCTTTGCCGGTCAGGAACACGGAGACCCCCGTCTCTTCCACATATCTCTCCGCCAAAATGAATCTCTCGTCCTTTTCGATCATAGCGTCCTGCCTTTCTGTTTTTGTCAATGGTTGTCCGGCCAATTTTTATTTCTCAATGGCCATCCGGACGTAAAACGGGCCGAAAGTCGGCTCAGAAGCCGTTTTTATTTGTTAGAAATGTTCTTTGAGATGAAAGAATCTTCAAACAAAAACAGCTTCTTAGTTTTCGTTCCGCTAAAGTTAGCATTAAATGTTCTTTCGGCAAAATCGTATTTGGCTGGCTAATTTTTGATCGTCAAATCTTTGTGGCGGCTAAGATGTTGTCTATGAGTGATTTGAGCAGGTGTCCTCCTCGTATTTTGGAGAGAGGATGCTTCTTTTAATTTTCTGATTAATAATATTTTAAGTGCCACGCTGAAAAATCCGTTTTTCAAGAATAATTGTTAAGTTTGTAATGAAATGCCGAACGGGAATATTCATAAAAAGGGATTCGTCCCTGAGCCTCCAGAAGGCTGCGACCTTTCAAAGGCCCGCATTCTCCTGCATTGCTGTTGCGCCCCCTGCTCAACAGCCATCATCGAATGGATGGTCAGCGAGGGTTTGCGTCCGGGAATATTCTTTAGCAACTCCAACATCGTCCCTTTCCGGGAATATTCCATCCGTCGCGATGAACTTTGTCGTTATGCCGCTGCTCACGGTCTGGAAACCATTGATGATGAATATGATCACGCTGCTTGGTTGGCCTTTGTCCGTCGGCTTGAGTCCTCTCCTGCCGTAGACCAGACTCTTCCTGTTGCCAAGCAGACCTCTCCAGCAGGCGGGCTAGCATTCTCGTCAGTCGAGCGGGCATTTCCGGTCGCGGAGTGTTCTTCATCGGTCGCTGAGCGTCCCTCGCTGGTCACTGAGCGTTCTTTACCGGTCGCTGAGCCTGTCGAAGCGACTAGTGCCTTGGTTCGACAGGGCTCATCAATCATCGAATCGCCCAGGAGATTGGGTATAGATTGTTCTATGGTAAAGGGGTCTATTCGACAAGCTCAGGGACTGGAGGCTGAACATCTATGGTCGGAGACTGCCCCTCAGGGACAGGTTATCCGCATCGCAGACATGCCGGAACGTGGCCCGCGATGCCTTGAGTGCTTCAAGTTCCGCCTCCTCCAAGCCGCCCGTTACGCTGCCACTCATGGCTACACACTCCTGACCACAACACTGGCCTCCTCTCGTTGGAAGGACCTTGGTCAAGTAGATGTCGCCGGCCGTTGGGCCTGCGAAACCGTCAACTCGTCTCTGCTCATGTCTGGCGGTGATCTGTTGTCAGCACCTTGCCCAGATGTTGTTTTTGATAATATTCAAGCAGCCAAGTTTTTGGAGAAGTCAGGAGAAAATGTTCGCTGTCGATGCGGGCATACCGCGGATCCGGTAGCCTCTGATTCTAGATCTTCAACTCAAGTCCAAATGTCCCATGTCCGGTGGTGGAACCAGAACTGGCGCAGAGGTGGCCTTCAGGAACGCCGTAACGCCTTGATTAAGGAATGGGAAATGTACAACCAGACCTTCTGTGGCTGCGAGTTTTCCCAACGGCACTGATTACCTAAAATTGATTTTGCGGTGCGTGGAAAGGTCCCTTCTACGCACGAGAGTTTATTAAATGCTCTTCCGTGCGTGGGAACAACCTTTTCACTCACGATTGTGTTCATTGGTGCTACTTGTTTTTACTCACGGTAGCCTTTCAGAATCCTTCTTCGGGTGCGAAACCTATCCTTTTAGCTCCGAATTGCTTTCCGTTGCTTATCGGGGTGCGGAAACTACTTTTTAGCCCCCGAACTGCTTCCAGGAGTTTCTTCGGGGGGTGTGAAACAAACTAGTCTGCCCCCGAATGACTGTCCTGAGTCATTGCTGGGTGCAGAATCTCGCCTCTTGCCCCCAAGCGGCTATTTCTTGTACAGAGCGAAGAGCGCGGAACCGGAGCCAGACATCGAGGCATAGACACCACCGGAATCGTAGAGTGACTGCTTGATGGCTGCCAGTTCCGGATGGGCCTTGAAGACGGTGGCTTCGAAATCGTTGGCCAGATTGTTTTTCCATTCAGTGACCGGCAATTCCAGCACGGTTTTCAAATCAGCCAATCCTGTGGAATCTGCGGATGATTCAATGGCGGAATATACTTGGCGGCATGACCGGTCACTGAGCCTGCCGAAGTGACATTCCCCTGATCGGTCACTGAGCTTGTCGAAGTGACTCTCCCGTGGAACAATCCCCTTGTATGCCTCCGCTGTGGAGACCGCAATCCCTTCCGGGATAAGCACTTTGACTTCATATTCAGAAAGGTCAATCTCATAAGGCTCAAGGATTTCCCCCCGCCCAGACCCAATCATCGGACGGTTGAACACAAAGAACGCGCAGTCGCTTCCGAGTCTGGAGGCATACTCAGCAAGTCTTTGATCTGATAGTCCAAGTCCGCAAAGTTCATTCAGAGCTTTGAGGGTGAATGCCGCGTCAGCCGATCCTCCGCCGAGTCCCGCACCCACAGGAGCCTTCTTTTCAAGGAATATCTTGACGGGAGGCATATCAAAGTCTTGTGCCAGAATGTAGTATGCCTTTGCGCACAGATCCTTGAGCGGATCCCAGTCCACACTCTCCTCTCGTGCGATAGTGATCATCAGTTTCCCATCCTCGGATATTCCCTGCACCAATCTGCCATCATCTGATACCGTTACATTTCCAGAGAGGACCGCTCCTTCTTTGGCTGATTCATGGAGATCGGTTGGTTCGACGGGCTCACCAACCAATGCTTCTTGTTGGTCGCTGAGCTTATCGAAGCGCCCGTCCTTGCCACCATACTTCGCGAATATATCTGCTGAAGTGCGGCTATAGTCATCTCCGGTGACGATCTCAAGAGTGTCCCCGAAATCAAAACACGGTACAAACAGCGTCTCTATGTCGTGAAACCCATCGGCACGCTTCCGCAGGACACTCAGTCCCAGATTCAGTTTGACATTCGTCTTGACTATCATATTCTTATGCGAAACTGCGGATGGCACTCTCAACGAGCTCAGCGACAGTGGAGCGGCTGATGTCTCCATAGGTGGCCTCTTCCGGGATGGTCTCAAGGACGGGAGCCACGAACGAAATCATCTGCAAGACCTTGGCCTCTTCCTCCGGAATGCCTCTGGAACGCATGTAGAACTGCTCGTCCTCGTTTAGTTTCCCGACAGTGGCACCGTGGGAACACTTCACGTCATCAGCGTAGATTTCCAGCCGAGGCTTGGTGTTAACTCTAGCCGTGTCCGAAAGCAGGATGTTATGGTTCTCCTGAAACGCTTCGGTCCTCTGGGCGTCAGGAGCGATCACAATCTTGCCGAAGAATCCGCACTTGGCTTCTCCAGACGCCAACCCGTTGAATGTCTGCCAGGAACGGCAGTCTCCGGTGCGGTGATGCATCGTGATGTCGAACGTCACGTTGTCGTGGCCGGAACACAGGTATATTCCCGAAAGCCGGACTTCTGAATGCGCTCCGGTCAGGTCGATCGTCAGCGGAATCCGCGCAGATACCCCCGGCAGCACTATCACCGTCAAATCCAGCTTCGCGTCCGCCCCCACCTCGATGTTGGCCGGAATTCTGGACAGGCTGGTCACTTCGACAGGCTCAGTGACCAAATCAGAGGTTGTCTCGGTGGCCGATTCTGTGGTTGGTGAGCCTGTCGAACCAACTACCGCTCCAATGTAATCTTGATTAGCTCCAACGGCAACGTCAGCGGTGGAAAGCACAAAGACTTTACGAATATGCTCTCCGTCAGCTACTTTCATTCCCGGCACGATGGGTGAGGGAATATAATTGCCGTGGTCTATGTTTTTAGAACTGTTCAAAGCCATCCTTTTCAATCTTGTCTATCAGTTCGTAACCACCGGTGGCCACGATGCGGCCGTCCTTTAGGACATGCACGACATCCGGCCTGACATATTCAAGAAGCTTCTGGTAGTGGGTGATGACGATTGCCGACTTTTCTGGAGTGTGCAGAGCGTTCACACCGTCGGCCACGATCTTGAGCGCGTCCACGTCCAGTCCGCTGTCCGTCTCGTCGAGGATCGCTAGGGTTGGATCGAGCATCGCCATCTGGAAGATCTCGTTCCTCTTTTTCTCTCCGCCGGAGAAACCGACGTTGACCTCACGCTTGGCGAACTCCGGCTTCATCTGCACGAAAGCCATCTTCTGCTTCATAAGCTTCAGAAAATCACCAGCTTTCATCGGCTCCTTCCCCTGCGCCTTCAGTTTCGAGTTGATGGCCGTCTTCATGAAGTTGGTGATGGACACGCCCGGAATCTCAATCGGGTACTGGAAAGACATGAAGAGTCCTGCCCAGGCCCTTTCCTCTGGCTTCATCGCCAGAAGATCCTTGCCGTCGAACTCTATGGAGCCAGCGGTGACCTCATAGTTCGGTTTGCCGGTCAGGACCGAGGACAGGGTGCTTTTGCCGGCCCCGTTCGGCCCCATCACAGCGTGAATCTCACCGCGATGGATCTCAAGGTTGATGCCCTTGAGGATCTCCTTGTCTCCGACGCTGGCGTGCAGATCGGTTATTTTCAGTAATATGTCTGTCATGTTCATTATGTTTTGCGTGGAGGCTATGCTCCTCGTTGTCAATCTTTTGCGTTGTTCCCTTTGGTAGGAATCCACTAAAGTGAAATGTGTAAATCGTTCTCCTTTAGTTAGTTGCCATCCACGGCTACCTCTCCTCCTTGTACAGTCGGTACCAGGTCCAGAGGGACCAGATGCCGTTGAGCAGGTACAGGGCGCTGACGATCGGCATGAAGACGAGGCCAGCGCTGATGTAGAGGGTGATGTTAGTGATGTTCACCACCAGCCACACGATCCAGCAGTCCCATTTCTTCTGGGCGGAAAGGAACTGCGCTAGAAGCGTCAGCATCAATCCGAA